>CAYUZD010000036.1:2983-4062 GCA_964449475.1 uncultured Nitrospirales bacterium | reverse complement strand
GCCGTCAATGCGCCGAGCGACGCGAGTTTTTCCTGTACGACCATGCGGTCTTGCGTCTCGCGCAATTCCTCGATGGTCTGCTCGAGCGCGGCGCTCTTCTCCCGCAGTTCGGACGTGCGCCGCGCGACTTCGTCCTCGAGTTTCTGGCTGTACGTGGATTCCGCGAACAACGTCTGCGTCAGCGTGCGCTCCGCTTCCTTGAGTTCCGTGATGTCCGCGGCGGTGCCCGTCGCGCCCACGACGCGGCCGGTGTCGTCGCGGAGCGGCGCGGCATTGATCAGCAGGGCGATCCGGCGGCCGTCGGGCAACTCCCGCTCGGATTCGTGCCGTCGGACGGATTCGCCCGCGAGCATGCGTTCGATCGCGATCTCGTCCGATTCGCGATCGCGGCAGTCACCCAACTCGATGAATTTCGTGCCGAGAAACGACTCGGGCGGGCCGCCGAACACGTCCACGACCGCCTGGTTGAGGAAGGTCAGCCGGCCCTCGCGGTCGATGCTCCACACGATGTCGTTCGACGTCTCGATGAGGTTGCGATACTTCGTCTCGCTCCGCCGCAGTTCCTCGGCGGTATGCTCGCGCGCCTGCATCTGGAGCGCGAGCGCCTCGCGCATGTCTTCCATCGCATGGGACACCTGGTTCATCTCGCGGTACGGCGTGACCACGGCGGGCACCGGCGCGAGCTCCATGCGCGCGATGCGTCCGCTCTGCGTCACGAGCGCCTTGAGCGGACGGCTCACCTGCGCGCTGACCTGCGCGGCGACGAGCACGGCAAGCGCGAGCGCGACGAACCCCATCGCGATCACGAGCACGATTTGTTGCGTGGCCGTCGTCATCAGGTCCGACTCGGGCACGAAGATGCCCGTCCAGAAGCGCTTTTCGGGCGTGAGATCGAACTTCCGGAAGTCCGCCCACCACGTCCGCCCGCCGCTTCGGAATCGGAACGGGTGGAGTTCGGCCTCCTCTAGTACACGACGCGCGCTGCGGCTCGTGGCGAGCCCCGGCAGGCCAATCTCGTCCGTCATCGAAAGCAAGAGTTCGTTGCGCATGTCGAATTCGCCGGCGGACTGTTTCAGGCC
>CAYUZD010000036.1:0-2883 GCA_964449475.1 uncultured Nitrospirales bacterium | reverse complement strand
TCGAAAGCAAGAGTTCGTTGCGCATGTCGAATTCGCCGGCGGACTGTTTCAGGCCTCCCGTGCCCATCGGCTCGACCTCGGTGTAGAGCACGGCCTTGCCGTTCGGCGTCGGTTGCAGGGAGTTCATGTATTCCGAGACATCGCGCATACGCAGGTGCAGCGCCGTGACCACGAGACCCAGCCCGGGCGCCTCGAACGCGAGCGAGGTCGTGACGCCGCGTTCTTCAGAGGTGTAGAAGTTATATGGGTCGGTCCAGAAAATCTCTGTCTGCGGAGCGAAGCCCGCCGCGGTGATGCGCCGCGCGGCCAACGCACCTCTCCACCACGGCCGCTTGCGGGAATCGTAGTCGACCGCGCGCGTTTCTTCGGAGAGGATCGTCATGCCGGCGCGATCCCACGTGAGTAACAAGCTCGGGCCGCCGACATTCGGGAGCGGGCCGCCCGGATCGATCGGCGGCGTCATGCGGTTGATCCAGCCGTCCTCCGTTCGAATGAGCAGGTATTCGGCCCCGTGTTCGGATGCGGCCGTCACCGCGGCGATTTGCGGGTACGTTTCGAGTATGGGAATGAAAACGCGATTGAGGTCGACGGCGTCAGTTGACGCGAACAGGCCCGCCGCGGCCCAGCTTCGCACGAGTTGCAGTTGTCCTGCGACCGGCTCGAACAGGTGGCGCATTTCGGAGTCAACTCGTGCGGCCGTCTGGTCAAACAGTTGGCGCGATAGACGATCGACGACCTGCCGCGCGCGGTGGAAGGTCAGGCCAAGTTCGGCGAGCGTGACCAGCAAGATTAGCGATGCGATCGAAAAGAACAGTCTGCGCCGGATTGACGGCTGGCGTTGGGGAAGGATGCGCCGCGCCACGGATCAGCTTCCGAGCTGGAGTCGCACGGCAGGGGACGAATCGATGCGGGGCATCGGAGGCATGACGAGGGATCGTAACCGACGCGGGAAGCCGGAGCAATAGACGCCGCGCCGGTGTCGCTACAGGATCCGGACGCGGGTGGCCTTGCGCCGCGGCGGCTGGTCAGTCGCCTCGAACTCGACCCGCTGGCCGTCGGACAGCGTGGGGTAGTCCGCGCCCTCGATGAACGTGTGGTGCACGAAGACCTCGGAACCGCCACCCTCCGGCGCGATCAGCCCGAACCCCTTGTCCTCATTGAACCATTTGACCGTTCCGCGTTCCACGTCCGCCTCTCCCCGAGTGTTCGCGATGCAGCCGCCGAATCTCGGCGAACCGACCTTGGAGTATAGGCGACGAAGGCCGATTCGACAAGGATTCGACGCAAGGCGCTGGCGTGTAACGGGTTAGAGGGTGGACTCAGTCCGATTTTCCGTAGCCAAGCGCTTCCATGCGCTCGCGATCTTCCGGGTCGAGCACCGGATCGCCGGAGGTGTCCTTGCGTTCCGCACGCGCGAGATATGCCTTCGCGGATTCGAGCAGTGGCGCCGCGAGCGATGCGTCGTTCGCCAGGTCGTGCTGTTCACCCGGGTCCCGCGAAAGGTCGTACAGCTCAAACGAGAGTATTTCGCGGAACGCGGGATCGACGGTCGCGATCAATTTTAGATCGCCCTGCCGCAGGCTGAAACGGAAATGATCGAAGGCCGAGTGCGAGATGGACTCGGTCCGAACAGATCCGGCCGTTCCCCGCAGAATTGGTCCGAGCGAGGTGCCTGTGTAAGGGGACGGCGGCGCGAGCCCGTAGAGTTCGGCGAACGTCGGCATGAGATCGACCAATTCGACGACGCCGGTGAATACGCCCTTGGCAAACCCGGAGCCGCGTGGGGCCACGATGGCAAGAGGCACATGCACCATCTCCTCGTACACGGTCGTGTTATGGCCGAGTTTTCCGTGCTCGAGGAACGCCTCGCCGTGGTCCGACATCAGCACGATGAGCGTGTCGTCCAACACACCGCTGCGCCCCAGTTCGCGATAGAACTCGCCGACGAGTTCATCGACGTACCGCAGATTGGCATCGTACATGTCCACGAGATACTGGAGATCGTCGCCGCCGATCGTGCCGAGACCGGAATTGACGGTCTCGCGCAGCCGGTGCTCCGCGCGCGGATGATTGTGATCCCGCAGCCGTTCCCGCGTGTATCGTGCCGTGTATCGTTCCGGGGCGTCGTAGGGGTCGTGCGGCCGGATCAGGTGGACGTAACAGAACCAGCGATCCTCACCCTGCGCCTCGATCCACTCCCGCGCAAACTTCAGGGTACGCTCCGTCGCGCCGGGTTCCCGCGTCCACCGCGCACCCTCGTGGTCGTAGAGCGCGTTGACGTCCTTGAAAAAGTCGAACCCCTTCGCCCAGCCGTATTTCGTGTGAATCCACGGGTTCTCCGAGAATCCGCCCGTGCGGAATCCCGCCACGCGGAATGCCTCGGCCATCATGTAATCCGTCTCGAATGGCCGGTGCGTCGTATACGATTCGATCGGCTGCGGTATGTACGGGTAGTTCCCCGTCATAAACGACCAAACCGACGGCGTTGTGTTTGCGCCCTGGCTGTGCGCATTCAGGAAGAGCATCCCGTTCCGCGCGATCTTGCGGAAATTCGGTGCTGGATCGCGCGAGTAGTGCCAGGGGTACATGTGCGTCGCAACCGTCGCGTCCATGAGAACGATAAGGACGTTGCGCGGGGCTATCGGTTGCGCAGAAGTCGAATTCGATGATTCGCTGTCGCACCCGGCGAGGGCGATGCACACTGACGCAGCGGCAATGATCGAACAGATTCGCTTGCTTGTTCCGGTCATGCGCATGCACTACTTCCCGTGCGATCCTAGCACGTAGACATTCGCGGCTAAAACCGGCTGATGTCGCGCCCGAAGATCGACGTCTGCAACCAGTCGCCGAAGACGAGGATTTTGTTTTTGAAGCTGACGAGTT
>CAYUZD010000035.1:0-15858 GCA_964449475.1 uncultured Nitrospirales bacterium | reverse complement strand
TGTTGTCGCAGCGGTTCGAGCGAAACGTCTACGCGGGCCCGGTCAACCTGTACCGCGCATTGCGGTGCGTGAACCCTTCTCCGTACATGATCCTGATGCAGTTTCCGGAATTCGCGCTCGTCGGCTCGAGTCCCGAGGTGATGACGCAGGTCAAGGGCCGGAAGGCGACCGTGCGCCCGATCGCGGGCACGCGTCCGCGCGGCGAGTCGCCCGATCAGGACGCCGCGCTCGAGCAGGAACTGCTTGCGGACGAAAAGGAACGCGCCGAGCACATCATGCTCGTGGACCTGGGTCGCAACGATCTCGGGCGCGTGAGCGCGATCGGTACGGTGAAGCCGTCGCAACTGATGGTCATCGAGCGCTATTCGCACGTGATGCACATCGTGAGCGAGGTCGAGGGGCAGCTTCGGCCGGATGCCGATGCATTCGATGCCCTGCGCGCGACGTTCCCGATGGGCACCGTGAGCGGCGCGCCGAAGATCCGCGCGATGGAGATCATCGACGAGTTGGAAACGCTGCGCCGCGGCCCCTATAGCGGCGGATGCGGGTACATCGGCTTCGACGGCAACATGGACACGTGCATCCTGATCCGGACGATGGTGGTGAAGGACGGCGTTGCGTACCTTCAGGCGGGCGCGGGCATCGTGTACGACAGCGATCCGGAGCGGGAATACGACGAAACCATGAACAAGGCCCAGGCGATGTTTCAGGCGGTCAAGTTCGCCGAGCGGGGGCTCGAATCATGATCGTGATGATCGACAATTACGACTCGTTCACATACAACCTCGTGCAGTACTTCGGCGGGTTCCGGCCGGACATCGAGGTGTTTCGCAACGACGCGATCGACGTGGAAAAGATCCGCGCGATGAAGCCGGACGCGATCGTGATCTCGCCGGGGCCGTGCACGCCGAACGAGGCGGGCAACTCGAACGCCATCATCCAGGCGCTCGGCCCGTCGATCCCGACGCTGGGGGTCTGCCTCGGGCACCAGTGCATCGGCCAGGTCTTCGGCGGCAACGTCATCCGCGCCGACAAGATCATGCACGGCAAGGTGAGCCAGATTCGCCACACCGGAAACGCGCTGTTCGAGGGCATCCCGTCGCCGTTCGAGGCCACGCGCTACCACTCGCTCATCATCGAGCGGAAGTCGTGCCCCAAGTCGCTTGAGGTCATCGCGGAGACGGATGACCAGGTGATCATGGCCGTCACGCATCGCGAATTCCCGGTCTGGGGCGTGCAGTTCCACCCGGAGAGCATTCTGACCGGGCCGGGCAAGCGGATCATCCAGAATTTCCTGTCACTCGCGGGCCGCTTCGCGCGGCGATAGGCATGCGTAACAACTTGGGAAGCGCCAACTTATGGGCTTCCGGTTTTTGACATTGACCAAGGTTCGTGTTACAGTACGCGCCAATCTGGGCGTATCCGAACCACGGCGTCAGAGGGGCGATTCTTGGCTGCGAAACTTGGCAAAAAACAACTGAAGGTCGTCGAGCAGCTCGACCGGCGCGTGAACATGTGCCGCGAGTTCATGAACGACTGGCTGCTGTTCAACCAGATCCTGAGCGCCTACCCGAGCCCGGGCGTGAACAAAGCGCAGCTTGAGAACCAGTTCCTGAAGATCAAGAGCAAGCTCGCGCGCGAGCACAACGTGCTCCGCGAGCAGCTCGGCTCGGACTACAGAATCGACGGCAACACCATGAACATCGTCTCCGGCGCGACCAACCTCGAGACCGTGTACGCGCAGTCCGAGGTGGCCGTGAAGAAGATGCAGGGCGAATGGCACCGCGCCTTCATCTCGATCAACGAGACGCTGGGCGCGATTGAAGACAAGAAGGCCCGCGCCGAGGCCGGCGAGAAGATTTTCATGGACTCCATGGTGGCCCAGGGCGGCGGAGGCGGTGGGGGCGGCGGAGGCTTGACAGAGAGTCAGAAGAAGTCGCTGCAGGTGCTCGTGGCATTGATCGCCGTCGCCGCGGTCATTGCCTTCGTAGAGCCAGTGCGCGAATACTTCCTGCAGGGTCTGCGCGATATCGGCCTGCTGGAACAGCCCCCGCTGGAACCCTGAGGCGCTCCGGATGTCGCTGACGAAACGCGAACTCGTGAACGAAGTCGCCTCGAGGCTCGGACTCACGCAAAACGAAGTTTCAGGCGTCGTGCAGGAACTGCTCGAGGCCATCATGGATTCGCTCGTGGACGGCAACCGGCTCGAAATCCGGAACTTCGGCGTGTTCGAAGTGAAGGAGCGCGAATCGCGCATCGGCCGCAATCCGCGCACGGGCGAAGAAGTACCCATCCCGCGCAAACGCGTGACGACGTTTCGTCCCGGCAAAGCGCTCAAGCAGTGGGTCGAAGCGGGACCGGAGAACCGGCCGCATCACCTGTTCAAGAGCGAAGACTACGGCGATTCGTCCGAACGTTCGTCATCCGGCGGTCACGGCGGATCGCCTTCCGCGCCCGGTACGCCGCCGCAATCCGGCGCGTGACCGCGATCGCGCGATTGGTTCGAGTCTGAAATCGATCCTCCCGGGCTGATCGGCTCTCCGTTTCTGTGTTACGATTCCCCTTGATTTGCTGGCGATTTCGCGTCGTTGGCGCATGCTGTAGCAGGAGGGTTCCGGTTCGTGCCGGCCGCTGATCCATCCGCCCAAACGGCGACGCCGTCGAAGGACGACGAGGCGCGAATGACGTTTACGGCGCACCTCGGCGAACTCCGCATTCGCATGATCCGATCATGCATCGCGGCCGTCGTCGGCTTCGTAATTTGCTACTCGTTCTCGAACAACATCATCGAAATCCTCTCGCAGCCGCTCAGGGGACTTTCCGCGCCGAAGCCGGCAGCCGGGGTGGATGCCGCCACGCCCGCGGCCGTTCCCGGTCAGGGCGTGCGTCAGTACGGAGGAGTGAGCTGGACCGTTCTGTCGCCGATGGAGCCGTTCCTGGTCAAGATCAAGATTGCGGCGTACGGCGGCGTGTTCATGGCGTTCCCGTACATTCTCTACCAGATTTGCGCGTTCATTTTTCCCGGTTTGACGCCCCTCGAGCGGCGCGTCGTCCGGGTGATGCTGTTTGGGTGCACAATCCTGGCGGTGTTCGGTTCGGGGATGGCCTACTGGCTGATCTTCCCGTACGTTCTACCGATGCTCGTGTCGTGGGTGCCCGCGTTCGTCAACGTGCAACTTCGCCTGAATGAGACCCTGTCCATCATCCTCAAGGGGATCGCGGGATTCGGCCTCGCATTCCAGATGCCGATGGTGATTCTGCTGCTGGTGTACATGGGCATTCTCAGTCCCGCGACGCTGAAGGCGTATCGCAAGATTTCCATCGTCCTCATCTGCGTCGTCGCCGCGATCATGACGCCGCCCGACCCGGTGTCGATGATCCTGATGGCGGTGCCGCTCCTGCTCCTGTATGAAATCAGCGTGTGGGCGTCGTACGCCCTGGTGCGCCGGCGCGACAAGGCCGCCGCGGCGGCGAGGGCCTGAACGATGTTCGGCAGCATCGGCGTATTCGAGATGGTGATCCTCGCTGGCATCGCACTCATGGTGCTCGGTCCGGAGAAGTTTCCCGAGTTCGCGAAGATGGCCGCGCGCTTCATCAAGGACGTGCGGTCATATGCGAACGAAGTCCAGCGCGAGGTCGCCAAAGAAATCAAGCCGATGACCAAGGAACTCGGCGACCTGCGGAAGATCAACCCGGAGAAGTACCTCGACAAACTCGCGGCGGACGCGGAGGAAGACGAGAAGCTCAAGAACACGCCGCCGAATCCTGAACCGCATCCGAGCGAAATGGGGTTCGACACGCCGGCGGAACCTCCGGCCGCGCCCGCGACGTCATCGGTGACCGAGGGTGCCCAAGACGACGACGCGCCCAAGCCCGTGGCCTACGGTCAGGGCGGGCCCGACCCGTATCCGCGCGAGGACGATGTCGAGCCGCCGTCTGCGAAGCGGCTCGACGGCTAAGCGCCCAGCCGGTCGCCCGTTTTCACCCCTGCGGACGCCGCCCACTCAGCCGCGGCCCGTTTGTTGCCGTCAGAGGACGGACGTAATTTGGATACTCGAACCGATCCGGTGCCACAGGCGACGTCGAGGCCGTCGGCGGTGACGGCGAGCAGTGTGCCCGGTACCTCGCGCGACTTCGTCTCGGCAATCGTCGAACCGAACAGGCCAACGACGTCGCCGCGGGCCTGGCTGCTCGCTCCGGGGCTGGGGTCCGCGCCGCGGATGAGGTTGTGCACCTGCTGGGCTTGCTGAGACCAGTCCACGATGCAATTCTCCGCGCGGCACCACCCCTCGTACGTCGCCTGCGACTCGTCCTGCTGAATCTTCGGGGCCCTCCCGTCGCGGACAAGCCGGACGGACTCCGCGAGCGCGTCGACACCCATCGGAAAGAGGTTGCCGAAGTACACGGACCCGAGCGTGTCGTTCGGGCCGATGGTCACGCGCTTCTGCATCAGGATCGGACCGGTGTCGAGCCCGGCGTCGGGCCAGAAGATGCTGAGCCCCGTCTCGGTCTCGCCCTGGATGATTGGCCAGTTGATGCTGCTCGGGCCGCGATGTTTCGGCAGGAGGGAGGGGTGGTATTGAATCGTACCGAGCCGCGGCGCGCGCAGGATCGCCTCGGGGACGATGTCCGTGACAAACGCCATGACGCCGAGGTCCGCGCCGAGCGCGCGCGCAGCATCGATTGCCTCCGGCGCGCGCATCCGCGCGAACTGCAACACGCGCAGGCCGTGCTTCTCCGCGGCGGTCTTGATCGGGTCGGCAGGCCGGCCGGGCTTGTCCGGCGGGGCGAACACACCCGCGATCTCCTGTCCGTCCGCGACCAGGGCATTGAGCGTGCTCTCGCCGAACGCCGCCTGGCCGATCAGCAGCAACCGAAACGAATCACCCATGTGGTATATGGCCTCCCCGGCGGGATTGTACTCAAAACGAATCGCGCCGGCACCGTGTCCCGGTGTCCGGCGCGCGTGTGACGCGAATGAGTCCTACTTGCGCTTGCCGTTCTCCGTGCCGCGCCGCGGCTTGCGGCCGCCGCGCTTCTTGCGTTCGCGTATGGCGTTGGCCTTATAAAACAGGGCCGGATCGATGATCGCGTCGTGCAGGCCCTGCGTCTCCACCTCGCCATACGTGACGCGGCCGCGGTACGTGCGGTTCGAGAGGATGATCGCGATCGCCTGGCGCGACCACTTGTTCTTCTTCCGCGTCATGATGTTCCGCGAATGAAGATACTGGACGACCTTGCCCGTGCTCCGCGTGCGCAGGTACTCGCGGAAGATCGTGCGAACGACTTCCGCCTCGCGATCGTCGATTTCGAGCGGACGTTCGCCTTCTTCGCCCCGGCGATAGCCGTAGGGTGCCGGGCCCGTCCCATAACGGCCCTGCTGCACCGCGGTCAACTGACCCCGCTTCACCTTCGAGCCGTGGTCGGCCTCCTCCACCTCAAACACGGAGAGATGCGGTGCGCCGGGTTTCTTTCCTACGCTGTCTTTCACCTTCGCCATAATGATCGTCCGCCAGCCTTAATGCAGGTATGCGCCTGACGGTCCCGCACGGCGGCCGCACCCGCGCAGCGCGGGTGCGAACCACATGATGGACACTCAACTACTTCAGGTATTGCCTGCCAGTTTCTAGTACGCCGAAAAAATCGATGAATGCTTCCGCCCCTGAATGGAATCGCAGCAGCCCAAGGGTCGGAACCGTCTCACACTTCCCTTCGTACTCTACGACAAATTTGGAGTCGTGTCAATAGTTTCCTCTAATCGCCAGCGACGGTTTTTGGCCCATTCTGACGGGTTTCGTCCGCAACCGGGCCTGGACTTGTGCAAACACGGCGAAAGTGCGGTTCCTGGGGTAAAGCAAGACCCCGCAGCCGGCGGACCGGCCACGGGGTCTATAGTTTACATTCGGTAGCGGGCGCGGGAAAGGGCTACTTCGCCCGCTTGGAACGCTTGGCCAACGCCATGATCGGTGCGGGCGTCTCCGCATAGGGGGTCGATTCAGTCGCCATGCTCTTGTCGACGATTTCGACCACGTCCTTCTTGCTCATGCCGGCAGCCTTGGACTCGGAGATGACCTCGTGCAGGCGCGCAATGATGCGTTTGCGGCATTCCTCGCGGCAACGCCCCTCGATACCCTTATTCACGAAGACGCCGGTGCCCCGGCGGGTGTACAACAGGCCCATCACCTCGAGGTCACGGTACGCCTTCGCGACCGTATTGGGATTCACTCCCAAGCGCTCGGAAAGCTCTCGCACGGACGGCAATTGGTCGCCCGCCTTGAGTTTTGCAGAGGCGATCGCGAACTGCACGTGGTTTTCGATCTGCGTGTAGACAGCCACGCTGCTGTGGATATCGATGCTCGCTAACATAGTGCTCCTTCCCGAAGGTGGCTAACGCTTGCGCGCCGGACACGGTCGCGCGTGCGGTTGCTCCATACTGTGCTAAGATACTTCCCGAAACCGGGGAGAAATTGCGGTATCCGCGGGTGCCTCGAACCGCGGCGCATGAAAAACATCCCCGCCGGAGTTTGGGCGAGGACGCGCATAGGGTACCTGTGTGAACTGACCAAAATCAAGAAAAAAGCGACGGATGGGGTCTAAATCAATGCTCCATTACAGAACTGTAATTCTACGCCCCGCGATGCTGCGCCGGAGTGCCGTGTGGGTCGTCGTGGCGGCCGGATTGTGCGGCTGGTGGGCCCCTGCGGACGCGCAAAACCGCGCAAAACGGGCCAAACCCGAAGAGAGCGCCGCGCCAGCCACGGGGCCGATCGAGTCCGCCACATTCAGCGTGAGCGTCGAGGACGTGGTGGGAAAGCCGCTCGCCGCACGCGTGCGACTCTTGGATGGTGCATATACACTATCCGGACGCTTCGACGTGCCGAATGGATCGGGCAGTTTTCAGCATGCGCGCGGACAATACACCGCGCTTGTGGAAGTGTACGACGGGGCCGTTCCGATACTCGTTCACGTGGCGGCGCTGACGTTGTCCGCCGCGCAACCCGCCGAACTCAAGGTGAGCGTGCTCGAAGGCAGCGGCACGCGAAGTCTCGCGGAATTCGATCGTGATCTGGATCTCGCCCTCGACAGCTTGGAAGTGCAACACGGCCGCGACCCGCAAAATGCGCGAAGCACGCCGGGCGAGCCGGTGCTGACGTGGCCGTCGCCCGTATTGAGCGAGAAGGGCGGATGGTACCGCGGCGAACTGCACGCGTACTCGAGCCACGGAACGGGCACGGAATCTGTCGAACGCGTCATTCGGCGCGCGGAAGCGGCCGGACTCGATTTCCTGGCGATCGCGGATCCGAACACACTGGCGGCCGCGAACGATCCGGCGTTCAAATCCTCCAAGCTAGTCTTGATTCCGGCCATGGAGTGGGGAACGCCGGAGACCGGCACCGCGATCGTGCTGGCGCCGGATACCTTACTTCCCATAGGTGTGTCACGCGCGGAGGCGCAGGCCCTCGCCGTCCGTCTGCAAGCGCGCGGAGGGTTGTTCATCATATCGAGACCGGCCGCTCCCGGGAGCGCGTGGAACTGGGGGCTCAACTATTTCAACGGCGTCGAAGTATGGTGGCGCGACTGGCGCGGGCTGCCACCGATTCAACTGGCCAACCTGTCCGAAGAATGGCGCATGCGCGACCAGGGCGGCGCGCTCATGTTCCCGATTGCCGTCGCGGCCGCGACCCAGGGTCTTTCCGGAAACGCGCAAGGTACGATCTTTTATGACATCGCAACGACGCACGGTTTGAAGGCGGCCGTCATCGCCGGTACCAGCAGCACGGGCCGCAAGGAGACACTGGGATCGCCGGCAACCTACGTGTTTGCGCGTGAGAAGTCCTTGAACGGTATTCTGGAAGGAATTCGCAAAGGACGAACATACGTCTCCCGCAGTTCGGGTGGGCCAATGCTGGAGTTTCAGGCGGACATCATGGCCGACGGGAAAGTGGATGTCGGCATGGGTGGGGTTATTCCCATCAACGTCAAGAGCCGGTTTGTCGTGGGCGTCTCCGGGGCGAAGGGCGCCCAACTCCAGCTGCTGATGAACGGATATCCCATCTGGTCCCGAATGCTCGAAACGGACAAGGAAACGTGGAACATCGACGATACCCCGAACGCGATGGGCGCCATTCGTGTGCGAGTCGTCACTGCGCCGGACAAGTTCGACGGATACGGTTTTAGCGAACTACTGGCGATGAGCAGCCCGATATACGCGCAAAGCTACTTCGTCGAAGGCGGGCCCGACGCGGGCCGTGATGGATGGGTGGACGTGACCAGCACCTATCAGGAGATTCGCCCCGAAGACGAGTTTGACCCCGCCAAACTGGATCCGTCCCGGGTGGTCACGCTCACACCCCGCAATTAGTGCTATCCAGGCTGTTTTTCTGGTTTGTCCATAATTATCGCATGTTCCGCATTTTCACACCTATTGACAGATTGCGCGGTCTACGCTATTCTCGCCGGTGGAGCCGAGGGTCGGCGCAGGGCTGAACGCCGGTTTGCACCTTGGTTCGGGTTCGGTCGTGAATCAGGTTTGTTCGCGGCTGCGGAAGGCGGAAGTAGAGGAGGCGAGGACCGTGTCGGACCAGGGCAATGGGAACAGACAACAGGGCGTCGTGAAGTGGTTTAGCGATCCTAAGGGATTCGGCTTCATCCTTCGCGAACAGGGGCAGGGCGACATCTTCGTTCACCATACGGCGATCAAGATGGATGGGTTCCGGACGCTGAAGGAGGGGCAGGCGGTAATGTACGACCTGCTCGAGAGTCCCAAGGGCCTGCAAGCGGCCAACGTCGTCCCCGTGAACGACGGGCAATCGAAGAACGGACACAGCCAGGAAGGCTGAACAAGTTATTCCGTAGGGGATGGGTCGGCGAGGCGGGATGGTCCGCGCGAGGACCGAAGATCGCGCGGAGCGTCCCGCTCCCGTTTTTGGATATGCTACGACGCGAGCTGGAGCGGGGGCTGCGATGCGAAGTTCAACGACCCTTTGTGCGGCGGCGCTCATACTCGCGCTGATCGGCGTGGGGTGTGCGACGACGCGCGACAAGGACGAAGACGCGTCGCCCGCCGAACGACAGATCGCCGAGCTCGAGCACGCCGCTGAGGCCGATCCGCAGAACGCGCGGGCGCAGTACGAATTGGGGAACGCGTACTTCGATGCGAACCGCTTCGTGGACGCCTTGGGTGCCTACGAAGCATCGGTAACGCTGGATGACGGCAACGCCGACGCACTGACGAACCTCGGCTTGACCCAGCGCGTCCTGGGGGACGTCGACGGCGCGATCGGGAGCTACCAGCGCGCACTCGCGCTCGCGCCAGACGACGAAGTGACGTTGCAGAACCTCGTCGTGGCGCTGGAGACCCGAGGACGGCTGTCGGAAGCCGTCGGCCCCTTGGCGCGGCTCTCCCAGCTTCGGCCGTCGGATGTCGGCATCCTGAACAACTACGCGAAGGCGCTGGAATCGCAGGAGCGATTCGAGGACGCGTCGCACGTGTACAACGAAGTGCTCAAGCACCGGCCGGACGACCTCGCGACCCAGTACTCGCTGGGGCGTTGCTACTTCGAGATCGAGCGATGGGGCGACGCGATCGCCGTCTGGCGCGCAGTCGTCGCAATGGACCGCGATTTCTCGGCGGCGTACAGCGGGCTCGCCGCGGCGTATTTCGAGAAATCGGATTACGATCGCGCGTGGCTCGCGGTGCGCGACTGTCAGCGTCTGGGCGCGTATATCGATCCAGCGCTGATCACGAAACTGCAGGACGCGTCCGGAAAACTCGGGCCGGAGTAGCCGGCGATCAGGCGCGCTTGGGTGCGGGTTCCTTCCCGGTCCCGGCGGGTTCTTCGGAGGCCGCGGCGGGGCGGCGGGCGGCAAGATTCGCGACGAGTCCCCAACCAAACCAGACAAGCCCGCCCGCGGCGCACGCGAGCATCAGCGCGATTCCGGCGATGCGAAGAAACGTCATTTTGGCGCCCCGTCGGGAGTATAACCGTGCGGCACCAATGGATGCGCGCCGTAGGTGCGACCGGCCGTGGCGTCGAGCGCCGTACGCGATTGATCCAGGTCTGACTGAAGTTGCTGGACGCGACTGAGGATGCGCGTGTTGGTCTGCTCGAGGTCCGCGACCGCGCGCTGAAGCGTCTTGCTGAGTTCCAGAATATCCTCAACCTGTAGATCACCGCCGGGTTCCGGCGCGGGGGGCGGGATGTCCGTACTCGCCTCGACGGGCGTCACTTCATCGAGGTCCGGCGTCTCGGTCGCCACGACGTCCAGCCGGAGCTCGTCGAACCAGGCCGTGCCGCGCCCCTTGAGGATACACCGGACCACGACGAAGTCCGTGGTGGCGGGCGCGTCGACGGACACGGTCAGGCGCGTCCAGTCCGAAGTGCCGGTGAGGGCGCCGTTGATCGCGCTGGTCTGCGCCGCGACAACGCGCGCTGGGCGTTGTTGGAAACATTGGATCCACAGCGCGGCCTCGCCGGCCGCCTCGGTGCGCGCGTAGCCGGAGAACTCAAGTGATTTGCCACGCAGATCGGCCACGATCACCTGGCTCCAGTTGTTCGCCGGTTCCTGCGCGTAGGGTTCGGGCGTATGCAGCATGATCGATTCGGAACCGCCGAACGCGAGCGGGTCCCTGTCCGCGAATGCGCCCGGCTGCGGCATCACGTAGGACGACCACGCGCGGGGCCGTCCGTCCGGCGTGCGTTCTTCGAACGACGGATTTGACAGCAGGTTCTCGCCCACGATGGGAGAGAGGCTCGCGGCCACGAGTAACGCCAACCCGACCATGAAACGGAGTCACTCCTGCGGGACGGCACTGCGTCCGCGGCGGCTCCGCCCTTAACCCATGCCTTGCAGGCGGAGTTTGAGGTCCTTCGGGCTGGTAGCATACCGCAACGCGATCTCTTCGGAGATCAGGCCGCGCTTGAACAGGTCGAAAAGCGCTTGGTCGAAGGTCTGCATGCCGTACTGCGACTGACCTTCTTGAATCAGCGCAACGATTTCCTTGATGGGCTTGCCGGCCTCGATGAAGTCACGGACGGTGCGCGTGCCGAGCAGGATTTCGACGGCCGCGCAGCGGCCTTCGGTACCCTTGCGCGGAATGATGCGCTGCGACGCCACGCACCGGATCACGCTCGCGAGCTGTTTCTGGATCTGGAGCTGGTGGTGCGGCTCGAAGAAGTCCATGATGCGATGCAGCGTCTCGACGGCGTCCACAGTGTGCAGCGTTGAGAACACCAAGTGACCGGTTTCCGCGGACGCGAGCGCGGTGCGGACCGTCTCGCTGTCGCGCATTTCACCGATCAGGATGACGTCCGGGTCTTGGCGGAGCGCGCCGCGCAGCGCGTTCGCGAAGGAAAGCGTGTCGTGGCCGACCTCGCGCTGCGTGATGATCGAATTCTTGTCGGTGTGTACGAACTCGAGCGGGTCTTCCACGGTGACGATATGCCGGCCCGTCGTGATGTTGATCTCGTTGATCATCGCCGCGAGGGTCGTCGATTTACCGCTACCGGTCGGACCCGTAATGAGTACGAGGCCGTTCTTGTCCTGCACGACCTTCTTGAGGACCTTGGGCAGGTCGAGCTGATCCAGCGTCGGGATTTTCATCGGGATGAGACGCAGCACGATGCGCGTGTCACCGTCGTCGCGGCAGGCGTTCACGCGGAACCGGGCCTCACCGGAGAGCGTATACGAGGTGTCGAGTTCGAGCAGCTTGGTGAACTTGGCCATGTCCTTGGGGCTGACGATAGAGCCCAATAGGCTCTCGACATCGGCATCGGTAAGTTTTTCGTAGTTCAGCCGGGTGAGTTCGCCGTCGATGCGGAGCACGGGCGGGTTATCCGTCTTGATGTGGATATCGGAGGCGCGGCGGTTGATAGCCTCGCGCAGAAGCTCGTCCATGCTCATGGGCGGCTTCTTAAGTGCTTGTGCGGCAGTGGGTTTAGCCACCGCCACCTCAACGTCTTCCCCCACCGAATCGTCCACGGTATCGCTGGCGTCGTCGCGCACGGCGTCCCCCCTTTCGACAGGGCAATTATACCAAGGATAGAGCCGGATTGGGGGTCAAGGTGAGATTTTTTTGAGCATTTTGAGCTACTAACCGGGAGTACCCCGCCGCGCCAATCATGGCCGCGTTGTCCGTGCATAGGGCAAATGGGGGAATCAGCACGGGCACGCCAGCCTCCGCCTGAATTCGGTCCCGCAGCAGCCGGTTTGCAGCGACCCCGCCGACCACCAGCAGCCGGGGTGCGCGTGTCCGGTGAAGGGCCTCCTTCGTCCGGCTCACCAGGATGTCCACGGCTGCGGCCTGGAAACTCGCGGCGACGTCGGCCGAATGGGCGTCGGGCCGATCTCGAAGCAGATACAGCACGGCGGTCTTGAGTCCGCTGTAGCTGAAATCGAGTGTTTCAGAGCGTTCCATGCCCCGGGGAAACGCGAATGCCTTGGGGTTCCCGCCTTCGGCCGCGCGCTGAACGCTAGGCCCGCCGGGGTAGGGCAACTTCAGGAGCCTTGCGACCTTGTCGAACGACTCGCCGACCGCATCGTCGCGAGTTTGGCCCAGGATTTCGTACTGATGCGCTGCGCGGCAATGGATGAGCTGCGTGTGGCCGCCGCTGACTACGAGGGCGAGCGCGGGGAACTCGGGCGGTCGGCCCTGAAGGAACGGTGAGAACAGATGGCCCTCGATGTGGTGAACGCCGATGATGGGCAGGCCGCGCGCGTAGGCGAACGCTTTGCCGAAGCACACGCCCACCAGCAGCGAACCCATCAGGCCCGGCCCCGCGGTCACCGCGACGGCGTCCACCGACCCGCCGGCGGCGTCCAGTGCGCGGCGGACCATTTGAGAGACGATCTCAGTGTGCTGGCGCGATGCGATCTCGGGGACGACACCCCCGAACACCGCGTGAACGTCAATCTGCGACGCCAATTCGTTCGCCACGATCTTGCATCCGTCCTCGATGACGGCGACGCCGGTCTCGTCGCAGGAGGTCTCGATCGCGAGGACGCGCGTCATCGGACCAGCTCGGACGCGTGCACCAGTTGCACCCCTTCGCTCGCGAATTGCGGCAACATTTCCTGCAGCACCGTCGCGGTGTGCAGGCGGAAATGGCAAATGCCGATGGCTTCGCCCTGTTCCCGCGCCAGCGTAATCAATTCGCGCAGGCGCGCGCGGATTGCGTCGGGGTCGTCATCGTTGTCGAGGAACAGCGTCCGCGCGGCGCTGAGAATGCCGAGTTCGTGGGCCGCGGTGTACGCAACGCTCTCTGCCGTCGTGCCGGAATCGATGAAGAACAGACCCGCGTCCTTTACGGTATCGAGGAAGGCGGCCATCGCGGCCGGGTTGGCGGTGTATTTCGATCCCATGTGGTTGTTGACGCCGACCGCAAACGGGACTTGGGCCAGCGCGACCTTGGTCAGGTTTTCGATCTGGGCGGGAGGCATGCCGACGTTGAGCTGGCCTTCGTGCTTCAGTGTGTCGCTGAGGTTCTCCATCGGCATGTGGAGCATGACCTCGAATCCCAGGGCCGCCGCGCGCTCAGCCAGGCGCGTCCCGTGAGGGGTATATGGCAAAATCGCGAGCGTCAACGCGGGATCGAGCCCCAGAATGATGTCCGTGTGCGTGCCGCCGTAGCCGCCGTCGTCCACGATGATCGCGATCCGCGCGGGGCGCTGCGCAAGGCGCTCGTCCACCTCCGGCGGCGCGGGCTCGGATTGGGGCGGCGACCATTCGCGAGACTCGATGGGCACGGAGCCGCTCGCCGAATCGACGGGGGACCGCAACGGCACAACTGACGCGGGCGCCGCCGCGGCCGTGGGCGGCGGATCGGACGCGCCACGAACAACGAGTTCTCCGACCTCGGCAGATCCCAGCGAGAGACGCATCACGCGCTCGGCGGCGTCTCCGTGCGACCCGGCGATGGCGATACCGTCGCGCCAAAGCGACCGTTCGATGACGTTCTCGATCCCCGTGGCATTGATCCCTTCGGGAACGGTGACTTCCACGCGCGTGAAGTAATACAGCGAGCCGTTGTCCTGGCGAAGTTGCTGTGGGCCGACCGTGATCGATGAAGCCGCGATGCCCTGGTGGCGCAGCGTCGTCTCCAGCGAGGCACCTAGGTCCGCCGTCCCGCCGCGCAGATCGACGACTCGATAGCGGAGAAACTGCACCGCCAGCGTGGTCGATACGACCAGCAACAGCAGTGCGAAGGCGATTCCCATACCCACACTGGTCCACGAGTACGGCGCAGGGCGGGCCGCGGGTGGCGCGGCGGCGGTATCGGCCGTAGCGTTCGCCATCAGACATCCACCCAGGCGACGTCGCCAATTTCGGAGCCGAGGAACGTGCGGCCCGTTTCATGGAAGCGTTCCGGCGAGTCGCTGACGAGACACGTCAACGTGCCGGGTCCCGCATTGGGGTCGTTCGTTTCGCCCAGTCCGTCGAGGACATCGGCGACCGTCCGCGCGGTCGCGACGGCGCTGTCCACGACGGTGACGCCCGGCCCCATGACGCGGGCGATGACACCCACGAGCAGCGGGTAATGCGTACACGCGAGAAGCAGCGTATCGACGCCGCGCTCGATGAATTCCGCCAAGTACTCACGCGCGACGCGCTCCGGCACATCGCCCTCGACCCACCCCTCCTCGGCCAGCGGCACGAACAGCGGACACGCGCGCGCAAAGACCTCGGCCTCGGGCGCGAGTTCCGCGAGCGCTTGCTGATACGCGCCGCTCGTCACCGTGCCGCGCGTGCCGATGACGCCGATGCGGCCCGACCGCGTCGCGGCGGCGGCCGCGCCCGCGCCCGGCTCGATCACGCCGATCACGGGCACACTGACCTCGTCCTGAAGGGTATGAAGCGCGTGCGCCGACGCGGTGTTGCACGCCACGACGAGCAGCTTGATCCGGTGTTTGAGCAGGACGCCGGCGCACGCGCGCGTGTAGCGGATGACGGTCTCGGGAGACTTCGTTCCGTACGGCAGGCGCGCGGTGTCGCCCAGGTAGACTATGTGCTCGGCGGGCAGCCGCTCGCGCAACGCACGCACGACGGTAAGCCCGCCCACGCCGGAATCGAACACGCCAATCGGGGACGCGTCGAACGTCCGATCCGATCCCTGGCTCATTCGCCGCCTAACAACGAGGAATCCGGGCGCACGGCGTCCTGCAACGCAATATGGGACGGGAAGGTGTCCGTCATCGGAGAGCCTTCGAACAGGAGGCGCACGGTGGAGACGGGGCGGTCATTGGACGCCTGGATCGTGGGCTGCGTCAGCGTGTGGACGATCGCCTGTACGAGGAGCCACTCGGCGCTCGCGCTGCGTGTCTCGGGAGATTCGACATCTCGCGCGAGATCGACTACCAGTTCGCCGGACGTCAACAGGTAGAACGCCCGCGCCGACGCGGTCGTAGGCAGCACGGGGGCCGCGGTTCCTCCGTGCGGACCCGCCGCCAGCGCGGCAAACGCGATGCGGCAGTTCTCGACGGTGTTCTCGGTCAACGGGAGCGTGCGTTCCTCCGGCACGAGCCGGATCGCGCCGGCGCTCGCAAAATACAACGTGACGGGACGGCCGGAGACCGCGCCGGACGCATCGCCCGCGGCGCCCGGTGTGCGCGCCGCGCCGGAGACCATCGCGACCTGTTCGCTGGTCTGAGTCAGCCGAATGACCAGGAACGCGACCGTAAAGATGAGCACGAGCGTCAACACGCCCCAGAGCGAATAGAACGCGGTCCGGATCACGTCGTGTGGGCGGGAATCGCGGCGCGCCATGTCAGACCTCCGGCGTCACGGACGCGCCCACCGCGGGCGACGCAGCGGCGACCGGTTCTTCGTTGGCCACAAACGCGCGGATACCCTTCGCAATG
>CAYUZD010000034.1:0-16034 GCA_964449475.1 uncultured Nitrospirales bacterium | reverse complement strand
GGTGTCCGCGACGGAGAGTTTGACGAGGACGGCGTTTCGGCCTTGTTTGAGGACGGTGTCGGCGCCCGGGGTGTCGGCGCCGGGCCGGTGTTCGAGTTCGAGTAGTCGGGTGTTGACCCAGATTTTGGCCGTGCCCGAATGGCGGAGCGAGAGGCGGGTTTCGACGCGGTCCTCGGACGTGAGGTCGGTGTAGGCGTAGAACGTGCCGGGGTACGGCTCCGTTTGGAGCATGTCGGGCCGGAGCAGGCTCGACAGCGCGACTTCATCGCCTCCGTCGGTGCGCTGGTGCCAGGTCGTCCACGCGGCGGCGCGGTACCACCCGGCGTAGGCCGCGTCGGCTGCGTATCCCGCTTCGGGCGGGTACACACAGTCGTGACCTGAGGCGTCCCAGTTTGCGAAGGGACCGATGGCGCGCCAGACGCGCAGGGTTGGACGCTCGCGCCGGAGCCACTCGATGGCGCGAGGTTCAACCTTCGCGATCTCCTTCGTGTCGATGGCGCGCCGTTCCGCGTGGCGGAGGAGGTTAATGAAGAGCCGATCCACGACGGGGTCGTTGCCGAGCCGCTCGAGAAGGCACAGCGTGGTGAAGATAAGCCGGCCATTGCCGAAACGCCGTACCGAGACGCGATGCGCCACGGTCGCGGCGGCGTTCCATACGGTGACGGACGAGATGTCCTCCTCGCTCTCGCCGCGCAGGACATCGGACGTGAGCAGGCCGCGATAGGGCCGCGCGAGCGGCCCGCCGGCGGGCAGGCCTTCGAACAATGGATGCAGCCGCGCGACGGCGACCGAGCCTTCGATCGTGGACTCGAAGAGGGAACCCGCCGCGAGTTCGATCGGCGTGGAGAGCGTCGCGCCGAGATCGCGCCAATCCTCCGGCGGCGCGAACACGATTCCCACGGCGCCTTCGCGCACGCGCCCGAGCACCTGGCCGAGCGGATTGTCCGGCCACGCGCGGATGGACGACGCGAGCCGCGGGATCAGGATGATCGGCGCCGTGGCCTCGATTTGCGGCGCCATCCGTTTGATGGCTTCGAGCCAGCGGCCGGACGGGTCGAGCACGTCGACCGCGCCGTGCCAGCGTTCGACGGGCGGGCTGACGTGGAAGGACACGCTGCTCTCGCCCGTGATTCCGCCGCGCTCGTCCAGCACGCGCACGACGAACCGGTGCATGCCGACGGAGCCCGACGCCGCGACGGTCCCGGACCAGAGTTCCTTGCCGTGCTTCGGCAGTTTCACGCCGCGTTTTTTCTTCCAGAGCACTTGGTTGGTCGGGCCGACGACCTGGAGCGACAGCTCGCCGCGGCCTTCGATACGCGCGTCGTTCAATAGCGTGACGGTGACGTCCGCCTCTTCGCGGGGAACGAGATTCGACCGCGCCATCGAGATGACCGGCCGGACCGGCGCCTGGGCTTCGGTGAAAGCCGCGAGGCGCTCCGGTGAACCGCCACGGTCGAGCGCGTCCTCGAAACAGTATCCCGCGAGCCGGGGATTCGACCGTGTCGCATCGACGCAGGCGCGGATCGAGCCCGCGACATGCGCCTCGAGCGCCGCGGATTCGCTCAGGCCGGCGAGATCTTCGCCGCGCGCCGGTGGGCGTAATCCGCGGATGGACAGGAGATTTATCGATCGCGCGTGCCCGACGCGACTCAACAGTGCCTCGGTCTCGCGCGTGATCGGAGTTAACACGGTCGCCGATACGTGTGCGACGGGTTCCGGCGCGTTCTGGTACGGACGAAAGACCCTGGACGGCGTGAACACGGGCCGCGTGGGGTCGATTGAACGGACGTGCGCCGCGAGATCCTCGTTCGCGCACTCCCACGCGATCACGGCGGCAGAGTTGAAGTGCCTATGGACGAGATCGCTCGCTTGTGCGGCGGCACTGCCCGGGCCAAACTCAAGGGTGACGGCGATGCCGAGTTCGCTCGCCGATTGCAGCGACGATTCGTCCACCAAGCCGGCGCTGCAGCGCAGCCACGTGAAGCCGGCGGCCGCCAGCGCCGCGATACGGCCCCGGTCGGCGGCCGGGTCGGACCCCGCGGCGAATCGCGCGCCCTTGAGTACGTGCGGCCGCTGGTTGATGCAGATCCGCTGTTCGTTGATCGAGACTTCGCGCATGCCGAACGCGATGCGCTCGGTGGTGTCGCCCATGCAACAGGACAGCGTATAGAGATGGGGGCGACCCGGCGCCCACGGAATGAATTCGGGAAAGGGGAGACTGAGCTGGCCGGCGGGACCTTCCTCGCGAATACCCGCGCCGAGGATTTCGGCGCTGACGTTCGCCGTGCCGGGTGAAGTCACGACCAACAAGCGCTTTCGCCGCGGGTCGGGCTGGAGGAGTATGCCGGTCATGGAAGATTCGAGTGCCCTGGGTGGCGCCGCGGGTTCAACTGTCCGAGTTGGTTGTGGCGGCCGCGAGTCCGCGCCGCCGCTACTAGCGTGCACGAGCCCGCCTCGGCGTTGCAACTCGCCCGTGTGGAGCGGGACGCGCGTTTCAGAGATTCAGGAACGCGTACAGGAGCATCGCGAAGCCGACGAAGGTCTTCGCGAACAGGCCGGCGATTTTGCCGAGGGCCGCGCCGACGCCCGCGCGCGCCGCATGGCTGAATTCGCGATTCGACACGAGCAGCTCGTAGAGCATCGCGAACCCGAACGCGCCGATGCACGCGCCGACGATGGTGCCGATGATGGGGAAGATGGGCGTGCCGACGGCGGCGCCGACGAGCGTTCCAACGAGCGCGGCGAGAATGGCGCCCTTGCCGCCGCCGAACCGCGCCGTGCCGACGCCCGCCGCGCCGGCTTCGAGCACCTCGCCGAGAATCGCGAGCACGAGGAGGATGAGCAGGGTGTATCCGCCGAAGTGGTCGAACCCGGACACGGCCGCTGCGATGCCGATCGCGCCGAGGATGATCCAGTTGCCGAACAGGCCGAGCATGTCGAGCGCGAGGCCGGCCAGCACCGCGAGGCCGAATGCGGTCCAGCCACAAATCACGACGATCGTCATCAGTACGTCTTGCATGGAATCACTTCTTTTTCGATTTCTTGTCCTTCGACTTCTTCTTCTTGCGCGATTTGTCCTTCGATTTCCCGCGCTTCTTCGCCGTCTTGTCCGGTTCTGTTATTGGACTTACAACCTCGCGCTCCGGTTTTTCCGATCGCGGCCTGCGTTTGCCCGGCGTCTTTGCCTTGGCGGTCTTTGCGGCGCGCTGTTTCGTGGTCACTTTGGTCTTCGCGCGCGCACGAGATCCCCGGACGACGCGATCGCCGGGCGCGGGATCGACTTTCAGTACAGGCCTTGATTCGCCCGACTCGCCCAGACCGTCCAGAATGCTCGCCGCGTCGCGCAACGCCCGGCCCCACGGCGCGGCGACGCGCTCCGGTTCGGCTACGTGCGACACGGGGTTGACCATGGTGACGACGGGTGCTGCGCCCTCGCGCCTCGCGGGATGCGCCGAGCTCCCGCCCTGCGCGGGATGCGCCGAGATCCATTCCGCAATCTGCGCAAACACCTCCGCCGCGGCGTTCCGCGCGAACGGCGGGTCGATGTGGTCGTATTCACGTGAGCAACCGCTCGCGCACGACAATTCGACATAGCGCTTGTCGTGCGACGGCAGCCGGTCGAAGAAGTCGCGCACCCGGACTGTAGGAACGATCGGATCGAGGGGACAACCGATGACGAGCAGCGGCGTCTCCAGCTTGTTCAATCCCGCAAGCACGTTCACGCGGTCATTGTCCACCGCGAGGTAGCGGTGCCGCGCGCATTCCTCGAGCGTGCGCGTGACGGGGCCGGGCGGCGTCTCGACGGCGCTGAAGAACTCCGCGACGCCGAACTTGGGATTCAGATTGTCCCAGTCAACCGGCACCATGCGTGTGCGCGGCTTCACAAAGGCATGGATCGGCGCGAGCGCGCGCTGGATGACGGAGAACGGCCCGGGGAGCCGTTCCAACAGCGACACGAGCTTCGACTGCCACTCCGGCCAGAACGCGTTCAAGCCCGGCGGCGAGCCGATGGTGGTGCCCGACGCGAGGTGGGCGCGGCCGTGCGCGAGTTCGTACGCGTAGAGCAGGGTGCCGCCGAGCGAGTGGCCGACCCAGTGCACCTGGTCGTGGCCGGTGATGGAGCGGATGTGCGCGATAGCCGCGGGCAGGTCTTGCATTACGTAGCCGTCGAACGTGGCGCGGTGACGCGGCGTGCCGGCGGGCGGCGTGCTCGATCGCGTGCCGCGCAGGTCGATCGTCCAGCAGTCGTACCCCTGCGCCGCGAGGAAGTCGGCCGCAGACTCGCCCCGGGGCGCGTTCAGGTTCCAGTGGTTGGAGGAGAACCCGTGGCAGAGCAACACGGGCTCGCCGTTCGAGTCGCCCTGACGGTGGCGGTAGAGCATGATGCGCCAGCCGTCCGGGGTATAAATGGGGTGCAGCTCGATGCCCGTCAACGGCAGTTCGAACATCCGACGGACGCTCAGGTAGTAGCCGGTGAACACGAGTGCAATCGCGCCCAGGAATATCAGAAGTCCCAGCGCGCTCATGTGCTCCCTCCGGGGGCGGCGGACCGAGACGCATCCGCGACGTGATCGAGAATCAGCCCGGCCAGCCCCTCGCTGATGCCGGGCACCTCCGCGAGTTCCTTCGCGGACAAGCCCCGTATTCTCGCAATCGACCCGAACGTGTTCAAGAGCCGCCGCGCGAGTGTCGGGCCGACGCCGGGAATGTCGGTCAGTGATGACCGGATCGTGCCGCGCCGGCGGCGTTCGCGGTGATAGGTGATGGCGAACCGATGCGCCTCGTCGCGCACGCGCGCCAGCAACAGCACGACGGGCGAATTCTGCGGCAGGATGATCGGGTTGGCGCGACCGGGTCGGAAGAAACGCTCGGGCGAATGTCCGCCGCTCTCCTGTGCGCGCGCCTTGGCGATGGACGCGAGGTCGAGGTCCTCGATGCCGAGGTCTTTCATGACCGCGCCGGCGACGCCGAGCTGGCCCTTGCCGCCGTCGATGAGCACGAGGTCGGGCAGGTCGTCCTCGGCGATGGCGCGCGTAAACCGCCGCATGAGCACCTCGCGCATGGCGGCGAAGTCGTCCTGGCCCTCGACGCGCTTGATGCTGTATCGCCGGTACCGCTGCTTGTTCGGCTCGCCACCCTCGAAGACGACCATCGACGCGACGGTCTTCTCGCCCTGATGCGTCGAAATATCGAAACACTCGATCCGATTGGGCGGCTTCGCGAGCTTGAGCTGTGCCGCGACCTCATCGAGGAGATCGACTTGCGCGCGCTCGGCGAGTTGTTTCTCCTCGAAATTGCTCCTTGCGTTCCGCGCGGCGAGGTCCACGAGCGCGCGCTTGTCGCCGCGTTGTGGATAGTGCACGGCCACTTTTGAACCGCGCTGCTCAGAGAGGATTTCCGCGAGCGTGTCCGCGTCTTCCATCGCCTCCGGCACGAGGACCTCGTGCGGGATCACGGGCGCGTCCGAATAGTATTGAAGCAGAAACGAACTCAGGATTTCGCCGATGGGGAGTTCGCGTTGCTTGAACGAGAACGAGCGCCCGCCGAGGAGCTTCCCGCCCCGGTAGAAAATGATCTGCAACTCGATGAAACGTCCCTGGGAAAAGTAGCCGACCACGTCGCGGTCCTCGACACCGCGCACGCTGACGGTACTTTGCCGTTCGAGCATTCCACGCAGGCCGTGGAGCCGATCGCGCAGCACGGCAGCCTCTTCGAACTTGAGCGCTCCGGCGCGTTCGCGAATCTGGTCGCGGAGCAGCGCCTCGAGTTCGTTGCTCCGGCCGGAGAGCGCCATCACAACCTGATCGACGACGGTGTGGTACTGCTCGCGCGATTCGTAGCCGACGCATGGCGCGCCGCATTGCTTCATCTGATAGTAGATGCACGGACGCGTGCGGTTGCGCATCACGTGGTCGGTGCACGTGCGCAGCGGGAATATGCGATGGATCTGCCGTAGCGTGTCGCGCACGGAATGGGCGCTGGCGTAGGGCCCGAAGTAGTGCGCGCCGTCCTTGCGCAGGCGCCGCGTGACGGTGAGGCGCGGGAAGTCCTCGTTGGCGTCGATGCGCAGGCTCACGTAGCTTTTGTCGTCCTTGAGCTGGACGTTGTACCGCGGCTTGTGTTGTTTGATGAGGCTGTTTTCGAGGAAAAGCGCCTCCTTCTCGTTCGACGTGAGCAGGAACTCGATGCGCGCCACGCGTTTCATGAGGAATTTCACGGAATACCGGCTGTCCTTATCGTTGACGTAGGTGCGGATGCGGCTGCGCAGGTTTTTGGCCTTGCCGACGTAGATAATCCGGTCGCGCTCGTCGAACATGAGGTAGCAGCCCGGCGCGGACGGCGCGGACGACGCGTCGAACGACGCAATGAACTCCTCGGGGCTCTTGCGCGCGGACGGCGTGCCGACGAGCATCAACTGCTCGGCCGGCGCGGGGGAGGGGGATGACTCGCTCATCCCCTCAGTGTAGCAACCTTCGCCGTTCCCGGCGCGCGGCTACGGATGAGCGGGCGCGCCGTCCTGTTTCTTCGGAGGATGGAAGAACAGGGCGAGCGCGATCGCCGCGCCGACCGCGCTAATGAGCGGCACGAAGAACAGACCCTGGAAATCGGTCACCTTCGAGCCGTCCTCGAGCGTGGTCACGTAGACTTCCTGGATGAGCATCGGACAGACGGTGTTGGCGATGAGCGCACCGACGCCGAGGATCATGAAGTTGAATAGTCCCTGAGCGCTGGCTCGCGCGTCCTTCGGGAAGTAGTCCTCGACGAAAATGGCGACGGTCGCAAAGAAGAAGGCGTAGCAGATACCGTGCAACACCTGCACGACGACGATGAGCGCGGTCACCTGTGGGAAGTACGCGTACACCGCGAAGCGAGCTGCATGCCCTAGAATGCCCACCACCATCGTGGCGCGCCATCCCAATTTCTTGAGCGTACTCGCGAGGATGAGCATGGTCAGGATTTCGGCGACCTGGCCCACGCTCATGATCGGCATGATCCAGTTCCCCGGGACGCCGACACCGCCGGCCTCCACGGAGGTACCCAGGAACACGCCGGTCCAGTTGAAGTAACTGTTGTGCACGAACGCATCCACGAGCGCGACCAGCCACAGCACCAACACGAAGGGGTGCTTGAGTAGCTTCATCGCTTCCAGCCATGCGAGTGATTCGCCCGCGCCTTCCTGAGCGCGCTTGGGCGGCGTATGCGGCAGCAGCAGGCTGTAGCCCGCCAGGATCAGCGACGCCGTGCCCGCGACGATATAGGTCCATCGCGTCCCGTCCTGCATCGCTTCCCCGGTAAGGCCTGAGCCGAGCACGGTCTCCACCCACTTGATGATCCCTTCGGGGTTCGCCGCGTTGACCTTCTCCCAATCGACGAGGATGAACGTGAACGGCCAAGCGGCGAGAATCCAGCCGATGGTGCCGCCCGAACGAATGATGCCGAATTGCTTCGAGTCCTTGACGTTCGCGAACACGATCGAATTCACGATCGACAGCGTGGGTACATAGAGCAGGCAGTGCAGGAGCATCAGTCCGAAGAACGGCCAGAACTCCTTCGTGAACGCGAGTCCGATCATGGCGAGGCCGCCGACGAGATGGCTAAACGCGAGGAATTTTTCCGCGGCGAAGTTGCGGTCGGCGAACTGGTTGCTGAAGAACATGCCGACGATGGCCGCGATCGGGAATGCATTCAGGATGAGCGATTGCTGTCCAGCGGTGAAGCCGAGCCCGGGCAAATACCCGAAGATCAGGGGCAGCCACGCGCCCCAGATGAAGAACTCCAGCACCATCATCACGAAGAGCTTCAGACGATTCGACGAGTCCATGTGCGTTGATCCAGTCGTGGTCGTGGCGCGCGACGGCAGTAACGAAGTCTGGCGACGCGAGGGTGCGAGCGGGTGCCGCACGCCTGCGCCGATCCGCCCTCGGATTTGCTTCCGCCGCCGCTCGCAGCCGATACTGCAAAGCGCACATCCTAGAGTGCGGCGTGCACGAGTTCAAGGAGTCCGAGCGGAATGGTCGTGGGGTTTCGGCGCGCCGGTCGTTGGACGCGGCGGACACTCGCCGCCCCGGCTGCGATGGTGTGCGTGCCCCTTCTTGCGTTATCCGGATGTCGGCCGGATCGGGCCGAGCCGCCACAACGCGTAATCTGGATCGCCGTGGACTCACTGCGTGCCGACCACCTCGGCGCCTACGGTTACCCGCTGGGGACGTCCCCCTGGATCGACCAATTCGCGCGTGACTCGGTCCGATTCGAATGGGCCATCTCGCCGTCCAATCATACGATCCGATCCGTTGCGGGTTATTTCACGGGCAAGCCGTACACCGCGATCCACGCGAACGCGACGGCGATCGGCATCCCCGATCGCGAGACGACCCTGGCGGAGGCGCTACAGGCCGCCGGTGTCCGGACCCATGCCTGGACCGCGAACCTGAACGTCATCGAGCGGTGGGGGTACCACCAGGGGTTCGACACGTTTCACGTGCTCGCGCCGCCGGGGCGCGGCACGGCGTACATTGACGAGGTCATTTCCGACGTCCGCGCCGAGTACCGGCGCTCGGACGATCGCGAGTTCATCTACATCCACACGATGGACGTTCACCTCCCGTACCGGCCGGCGCACCCGTTTGGCGCGCGATTTGCCCAGCCCTACGCGGGGTCTCGCGTCCGCGAAGGCGCGATGACGCAGGAAGACGGCGTCACGCAGCTCTTCAGTTCGCATCCGTACTGGAGCGGAAACGTCGATGTTGCGCCGGAAGACGTGGCGTACCTCCGCAGGTTGTACGACGCGTGCATCGCCTATACGGACTCGAAGTTGCCGGACCTTCTTGCGGCGTTGGACTGGGACCCGAAACGCGACGTCGTCATTCTGACTTCGGATCACGGCGAACACCTGTTCGAGGAGGGTTGGTGGTCGCATTTCGCGACGCTTACGCCTCGCGAAGTGCGGGTACCGTTGATTGTGAATCACGCGGGTCTGAAAGCGCGGACCGTGTCGACCCAAGTCGGGCTGACGGACCTGTACCCGACGGTACTCGACCTGTTCGGCATCGCGGGCGAGCACCAGCCCTTCGCGTCGAGCCTGGTGCCGGTGCTCAAGGGCGAATCGCTCGCGGAGCATCTCGTGTATACGGAGTCGTCCCCCAAGAACGGGCTGAGCGCCGCGCTGATTTCGGACACATCGTGGTACTGGGTGGTAATGAACCGGTCGCAAATCGAGCCGTGGCACCCCTGGCCGTACGAGGAACACCTCTATCGGTATCGAGCCGATGCCGACGCCGCTGAGGACCTCATTGCGAGCGGCGAATCCGCCGCGAACGACATGAACGAGCGGTTGCGGGCGTACAACCCGCGATGGACGGAATTTTCGCGGGATCGCATAGGGGGTGACGACGACAGCGTCAAATTCGGCGAGAATCTTCTCACTTCTGTTGGAACGGATGGCACATCATCGACGTTGGAGATGGACCCCGATGGTGGCGGTTGGATCGTCCGTTCGGATCCAGTCGAATTGAAGTTTGAGGCGTCTGGACTGGTTCCGTACGAGCCGGTGTTTCTTGAGTTGGAGTACGAGATGCATGCCGGCCGCATCGTGCTGGACGCGCCGCACGTCGAGTACCTGCTTCCGGCCCGGGGTTTGCCCGCGGAGGACTGGAGTCACGTTCTGTCGCGGCCAACCGTCGGGGAATGCTTCGCGAGCGTGCTTGTGCCGCTCGGCGATCGGCTTCAGTTGTCCGTCCGATTCGAGCCGGGAACGAATGCGGCCATTCGTCCGCCCACGCTCCGAAGAATGTTGTTCGAGCGCGTCGAGCCGTGGCCGCAACTGCCTGAGTCGCGCGATCCGAATTTCGGAGTCGAGCCCGAATACATGGAACAGTTGAGAACGCTGGGCTACGTCCACTAACGGTCAGCGCACTACGTAGATGCGTTCGATGGCGGCCCGGATATCGGACTCGGTCGCAACGAGCGGCTCGATGTTGGCGCCGAACGTTTCTTCCAGCCGGTTGAGCGCTTCGGTGTCGAGCGGATCCGCCATCGCGACGACGACGGCGTACGGCGAGCGCTTCATTGGTACTGCGAGAAAGCGTTCCGCGAGGTCGCGGCCAACAACACGAGCCACGATTGGATCGATTTCCGCGTCCGGCAACCGCGTGAGCGACGTGCAGAGCTGGTGGCTGAGGGCGGACGCGAGATCCTCCGCCGCGATCGATCTGTTTTGCACAAGCACCGCGCCCAGTTTGCCGCCAGACTGGTGCTGCTGCATCAGCGATTCCGCCAACTGCTCCTGTGATATCAGCCCGCTTTCGACTAACAACCGGCCGAGGCGCGTCCGCCTTGTCTCGACGCAATAGTCGCCGAGTACGACCGTCGGCGCGTTCGCCGGCACGCGCATGGTCTCCGGCGGTCTACGCGACGCCACGATGCTCGAATCCGCGGCCCATTCGATCGCTTCGACGAATTCGCGGCAGGAGCCGTGGCGCTTGTGGGGCGACTTGTTCAGCGCGCGAAGGAGTTCGCGATTGACCGCTTCGGAGAGTACGGGCACCGGCGCGGGCAGCCGAACCTGGATCTGCGCCAGGATTTCGCCCTCGTGAAACGGCGGCGTGCCCGAGAGCAACTGGTAGGCGGACGCCGCGAGGCTGTAGAGGTCGCTACGCGGATCGGAGGGCCCGTTCGCGATCTGTTCGGGACTCATGAAGTAGACGGTCCCTTGAGTCGTCGTCGGGCCTTCGTCCGGATCGATTCCGTGGCCGAGCCGCGCGATTCCGAAGTCGCCGAGTTTTACGGCGCCGTCGGAACCGAGCAGCATGTTTGCCGGTTTCACGTCGCGGTGCAGAATGCCGTGCTTGTGCGCGAAGTCGAGCGCATGGGCGACGTCGTAGAGCCAGGGCAACGCCTCATTGACCGAGAAGAACGTCCCGCGCGAATCGAGCGCCTCGGCGAGGCTGGCACCGTCGATATATTCCATCGTCAGGAAGATTGCGTCGTCCGTCTCCCAAAACGTCTGCAACGCGAGCACGTTTGGGTGACGCAACTTGCGCGCGAGCAGGACCTCGCGCTTCAGATCGGCCACCGTATCGCGGCGGCCGCGCAGTTCTTCGCGGAGCACCTTGCACGCTACCGGTTCGTCGTTGAGCAGGGTGTCGTCCGCCAGCCAGACCAGCCCGATCCCGCCTTCGCCCAGTTGCCGCACCAACCGGAACCGACCGGCGAGCAGATTGCCCGGCCGGAGCAGGCGGGCCTGACGCGATTCAAGCGGTACGATATTCATTGGCTAGAGTCGGGTTTCGTAAGCTATTGTTAACATTAGATTTGAGGTGATTCTGTCAATAGTTTACCACCTCCAGTGCGAATTCTGCCGGACTTCCGGAGCCCCCACTGGGTGTTACGGGATCGCGATACAAAGGGGTTTCATGCCACTTATGAATGATTGCGAGTCCTGAGTCGTCTATTCCCGCGTACACTACCCTACCGGCTGGGGTCGGCCGAGGAGATTGGTCATGAACCGCATGACACGCATGGTTGTCTGGGCGCTGGCGGGCATCGCCGCGTTTGCCGCCGGGACCGTCCACGCCGAGAGTGAGTTCCACGGCCGCATCAGTTTCGCCGACGAAAGCGGGCTGATGAGGGGCCAGGAGGACACCGACTGGAGCTACGCGGCAATTAACAGCCTCGTGATGCCGGGCGACACCGTCTGGGCGGACGACAACAGCGCGCTGGAGATGGAGTTCTCCGGCGGCACGTTCGTTCGTCTCGCGGACGGAAGCCGTCTGGATGTCCTCGATGTGCCGCCGAATGGATTGTTCCGCGGCGATCTTGGGTCGTTCTACGTTCAACGCGTGAACCGCAGCAACGGTGACGTGATTTTCGATTCGCCGGTCGGTTCTATCTCGATCGAGCCGGACACGCAGGTCCGCATCGACGTTCTCGAAGGCGGCGCGACGACCGTCAGCGTTCGCTGGGGCCGCGCGCTGGTGCATTCCGCGGAAAGCGCGCCGATCGCGGTGAACGCCGGCATGCGCACGTTCATCGATCCGGGCTATCTCCCGAGCGAGCCCGTCTCATTCGATCGCAGTGAGGAAGACTCGTTCGACACGTGGAACCGCGAACGCGGCCGTTACCTGGCCCAAGGCAGCACGCCGGCGCCGGTGGACTACGGCCAGAGCGCGCCACTGGGCGTCTCGGAACTCGGCAGTTACGGTGAATGGGTATACGTGGACAATTCGCCATACTGGCGCCCGACGACCGTCGTGAATTACGTGCCGTACCGTTACGGTTACTGGAGCTACATTCCGCGCCACGGCTACGTTTGGTGCGACAACTATCCGTTCGCGTACGTGACGACGCACTACGGCTACTGGCGCCATCACCCGCGCCACGGTTGGATCTGGAGCTACGCGGGCTACTACCGCCCGGCCTACGCGTACACGGTGAGCTACGGCGATTACTTCGTGTGGGCGCCGCTGGGTTACGACGGCTATCCGTGCTACTCGAGCGCATACGCCGGATTCACCATCGGCAGCGTAAACTTCAGCTTCGGCTGGTCGTCGTACGCGTACCACTACGACGTGTTCCATTGCCGCCCGAGCATTTACTCGGTGAACTACACGTTCATCTACGACAGCCACCGCCGCCACCGGTATCACGACCACCACTATTGGCGGATCGAGGCCGACGAACGGCCGTATCGCGACGCGGGCCGGCCGCATTGGCCGGGCGACAATCCGCGCACGTACAAGCCGGACCAGGTCTACCGCGGCGTCACGCTTGCCCGCGACAGTGGCCGCACAGCGGCGCCGGAACGCGCCCGCCAGCTCGAAGAACGCCGGACAGATCGTGTCGCGCGTGCCCAAGAACCGAGCGTGCGGCCGACACGGAGCACGCCGGTCGATCGCGGACAACGCAGCGCGACCGTCCGCGACGCGCGGGTCGCCAATCCGTCGGTGGATCGCATCGCGCGAAATGCCGATCGGATCGCGCCGGAGACCCCGGCTTCGCGTACGCGTACCTTCACGAACGACAACGCCCGCGATGCGGGGCCGCTGAGCCGTGGTTCGTCCGGTGAGCGGCCGACGAGTCCCGCCGAACGTAGAACAATCGGCGAATCGCCGGATCGCCGCGGCGAGAATCCGCGGCAACCGTCCACGCCTTCGGTGCGGTCGCCCGAACCTATCGAACGCCCGACACCGGGCGGGCGGCCGGAACGCGGCGGCGCGCCGAGTGAACGGTCGCAGCGCCTGGAAGAACCCGCGCCGCGTTCGGTGACGAGCCCGAGAGCGCCGGTTGAACGTCCGTCGGTCGATCCGACGCGTCGGCCGGAGGTCGTCCGTCCGGACAACGGACGGACGCAGCCGGAACGGCCTTCGGTGTCGGAGCCGCGGCCTTCGCCCGCACCGCGCACGCAACTCGTGACGCCGCAGCGCCCGGCCACGACGCGGCCCGAGGTTTCCTCACCCGAAGTGGTCCGGCCGCGTACAACGACGACTCAGCGTCCGACCGCGCCGCGGCCGGAAGTGAGTTCGCCACAAGTGAACCGGCCGCAGCCGACGCAGCAGCGCGTCACGATTCAGCGCCCGTCGTCGCCCACGCGCCAGGAATTTGCGCAGCCGTCTCGGCGGCCGGCTTCTTCACGCCAGGAGTTCTCGCAACCCTCGCGTCCGTCGGCGCCTCAGGCGCCGTCGCGCGAGTACAGCGCGCCCCAGTCGAGTTCGCCGCGTCAGCAGTACTCGGGGCCTTCGCGTCCGTCGGCCCCCGCGCCGAGCTACTCCGCGCCGAGGCAATCGTCGCCGTCGCAGAGTTTCTCCGCGCCGCAGCGGTCCGGCGGATCGAGCTTCCAGGCACCGTCTGGCGGCTCCAGCCGGGGCGATGGGGGCGGCCCGACGCGTAGCGCGCCGAGCGGGTCGAACCGCGGGGGTGGCCGCGGAAACGGCTGACCGGCGTAGTCATTGGACCCAATCCACGTCCCGCCCGGCCGAGCCGCCGCGCGGGGCGGTTCGTTTTTGGCCGGATTGGTGTTTATCATGACCGGCCATTGGCCGCAACCGACATTATCCGCCATTCCATGATTAGGCAGTTCAACGACAACGGACTTTCAGACGACGGCGCGGGCATCGACCGCGCAAACCGTTCATCGGACGTATTCCACACGCTTTGTCTGAATCCCGCGCGGCACTGGCGGCGATTGAGGGCGGCGCAGTCGTCGGTCGATAGCGACTTCGCCGACCGCGTCCGTGCGATTTCGCTGATTAGCCCCTTGGTCGAGCTTCCGTGCGCGATCGAGAAGCTGGCGTACGGCCGCCGGGTTCGCGAGACGGCGCTGGCGCACCCGCCGCTGTTCGTCATCGGCCATTGGCGCTCCGGTACGACGCTGCTGCACAGCGCACTGTCCAAGGACGAGCGCCTCGGTTACGTGACGCTGTTCCAGACGTTGATGCCCGGCTCGTTTCTGATCGGCCGCCGGACATTGCAACCGTTGCTCGCGCTGCGCGCGCCGAACACGCGGCCGATGGACAACGTCAAGATTCGCCTGCCGTATCCTTCCGAGGAGGAATACGCGCTGTCGCACATGTGCCTTCAATCGCCTTACATCGGCTTCAACTTCCCGCAGGACTGGCCGCAGTTGATCGAGAAATACGCGCTGATGGGCGGCATTTCGCCGGACGACTACGCGGAATGGGCGCAGGCGTATCGCGAGTTGCTCGCGAAGGCCCAGATTAATTTCCCGGGCCGCCGCCTCGTGCTGAAAAACCCGGTGAACACCGGGCGCATCCGCGCGATCCGTGAGGTGTTCTCTGGCGCGAAGTTCCTTCATATCTATCGCAATCCTTACGATGTCTACCGCTCGACGTTGCACCTGTATCGCGAGGTGTTCAAGGTCACCGCGTTACAGCGCATTTCCGATCGCCGCATTCAGCAATACGTGCTCGATTTCTATCCGCGGCTGATGAACGCGTACTGGGAACAGCGTGAGGAAATCCCGGAGGGCGATCATGCCGAAATGCGCTACGAGGACTTTGTCGAATCGCCGATGACGGAGATCGAGCGGATCTACGCCGAACTCGGCCTCGGCGAATTCGAGCCAGCCCGCGCGCCGATCGAACGGTTCCTCGGGTCGCGCAAGAAATTCCGGCCCAACGAGTACGCGCGCGACGCGGAAGAGCGTGATATCGTCGAGCGGCACTGGGGGTTTGCGCTCGAACGGCTCGGGTACACCGAGCGCGAGGCGATCACCGCCTGACCCGTGGGATTGTCACCGGGGCGCGGGTCTGTTACGCTCGATTCAGTGAACCGGACTTGAACGTGGGGGAGGCGCGCCATGGTCCAGACGCCGTCCGTGATGATCGAACTCGGCCTGCCCGCGCCCGAGTTTTCGCTGCCCGGCACCGACCACCGCATACACACGCTGCGCGAGTTTGATGGCAAGAAGGCGCTGCTGGTGATGTTCATCTGCAACCATTGCCCCTTTGTGAAGCACGTTGCGGCGGAGCTGGCGGCGATCGGCCGCGAGTACCAGTCCAAGGGCGCGGGCGTCGTCGCGATTAGTTCGAACAACGTGGCGACGCACCCGGACGACAGCCCCGCGAAGATGATCGAGGCGGCCAAGGCGTGGGGATTCACGTTCCCGTATCTGTTTGACGAGTCCCAGTCGGCCGCGAAGGCGTACCGCGCGGCGTGTACGCCCGACTTTTTCCTCTACGATGCGAAGCGGACGCTGGTGTACCGGGGTCAGCTTGACGCTTCGCGGCCCGGCAACGGCGTGCCGGTGACCGGCAAGGACCTGCGCGCGGCGCTCGACGCCGTGATCGCGGGGAAGGCCGTTCCGGCGGATCAGAAGCCGTCGATCGGCTGCAACATCAAGTGGAAGCCCGGCAACGAGCCGGCCTACTGATGGGCGCCGCGCCGCATCTCACCTGGCACGACTACGCGGTGCTCGCGGCGTACTTCGTGGTGCAATTTGCGCTCGGCGCCTACTTCACGCGCCGCGAACGCGACACGGCGACGTTTTTCCTGGGCAACCGGAACGTGGTGTGGTGGGC
>CAYUZD010000033.1:0-16303 GCA_964449475.1 uncultured Nitrospirales bacterium | reverse complement strand
CCCTGACACACGAACTCATCCTACATAGCCCGGACGAGGCGATTAAGCTGTTGGGACGCAACGGCGAGTTGCGTAAGAGCATTCAGCGGGCGGTTCCGGTCCGGATCGTCGATCGCGGGACCAAGGTAGTGGTGTTGGGCGAGGCCGAAGACACGGTGCGCGTCGGCGCGGTGCTGGATGAGCTGCTGACTGCGATCCGCAAGGGTCACACGCCTTCCTCCGATGACGTCAACTACGCCCTCCGCCAGACGGGCGGACGCCCCGGGAGCGACGGGGCGCGGAACCTTGGCGCGCTTTGGAGCGACGCTCCGCAGGCGCTTCGGCGCGATATCCCGATCAAACCGCGCACGCGCGGCCAGAAGGAACTGCTGGACGCGATCCGGCGGTACGAGGTCGTGATCGTGACCGGTCCGGCGGGCACGGGCAAGACGTTCCTCGCGATGGCGGCGGCGCTGTCGGCGCTGCTGAACAAGGACGTGAACCGGATCGTGCTGACGCGTCCTGCGGTCGAGGCGGGCGAAAACCTTGGGTTCTTGCCGGGCGACCTGATTGAAAAAGTGAACCCATACCTGCGGCCGCTCTACGACGCGCTTTACGCGATTCTGGATACGAGCCAAGCGCGCAAGATGTTCGATCGGGACCAGGTGGAGGTGGCGCCGCTGGCGTACATGCGCGGGCGGACGCTGAGCCGGTGCTTCGCGATCCTCGACGAGGCGCAGAACACGACGGGCGAACAAATGAAGATGTTCCTGACGCGCCTGGGCGAGGGATCGCGCGCGATCATCACCGGCGACCTGACGCAGATCGACCTGCCGCGCGGAACGCGCTCGGGGCTGGTCGAGTCGCGGCGGATCCTCGACGGCACGGAGGGCATCGGCGTCGTGGACATGTCGACCGACGACATCGTCCGTCACCGGCTGGTCCAGAACATCGTGTCCGCATACGAAGCAGATGAACGCGCGGCGGATACGCCCTCGCCGGTTCCGCCTCCGCGCAGCGGCGAATAGACATTGGCTGAGCAGTGGAAGGCTGAACGCCCATGATGCGCCCAAGCCCGAAACGAAAGGGCCGGAACGGCGGCCCGCGGTCGCCGCACGACTCACCGTCGCTGGCGCACCGCCGCCAGCAGATGCAGCGGCTGGCGATCGGCAGCGCGTTTGTAGTGCTGGTGGCGGCGGTGACGGGCCTGCGGCTGTTGGGCAACCCGGCGGGCCGGTACGACATCGATTCCGAGACGGTCGCGTCGCAGACGATCCAGGCCGAGTTCTCGTTTGAGTCGGAAGACCTCGAGGCGACCCGCGAGGCGCGCGAGAAGGCGGCGGCGCTTGTGCCGGCGATGTACTCGATCGATCGCGAGCGCGTGACGACCCAGCTGCTCACTCTGCAGCAACGCATCACAACCCTGAAGGACAGGCGCGCCGAGGTCGAGAAGGCGATCCGGGACGCGCTGCTCGCGTCCAGTTCGGATCAGTCGGTTGACGACGTCGTAGGCGCGGTGCTGACGCAACTGGTCGAGACGTGGAAGGCGGACCCGCTGTTCGCGGGATTCCCCGACGCCGCGTATCTGCGCATTTGGATTCAGCCGGACATCGACACACTTCCGAAACGGGTCTTCGGAGACCAGGCGGCAAACGGCGGCCAGGGCGCACGGGCGGTGACGGGACTGAGCGACGGCCCGGCGGAGGGGATGCAGTTCGCGCAATTGGATGCGCTGACGCGACTGACGCTCGAGGGGCTTGAGTACGTGCTCGTGAGCGGCGTGTTGCAGCAATCGGCGGACATTGGGCAGAGGATCATCGTGTCGCGAGCCGAGACGATCGCGGATCTGCCGATCAAGGCGGAGGTGCCTTCGGACCAGGTACTGCGGCTGGAATCGGCGCGGACGGCATTGCGCCAGCGGATCGACACACTCGCGCAACAACACGCGCAGCGCGATCCGGATAGCGTGGTGAAGTGGTCCACGCTGACGTCGGCGGCATTCGAAATGGCGAAGCTGGGGGTAACAGACACGCTGCTGTATGACCAGGTGCTGACCGAGGGAGAGCGTCAGCTTGCGCGATCGAACGTCGAACCCGTCCGGCGCCGGATCGAGGCGAACCAGATCGTCCAGGAGGACGGCTATCGCTGGACGGAACAAAGCCGGCAGGACGCGCGCGCGTATTGGGATGTGCTTGAAGGCGGGTTGGCGGCCAACCGCAGCATATTCAGTCCGTTTGTGGCGAACATGGCGCTGGTCGGGTTGCTTTTGTGGGCGTTGGTCCGATCGATGCCGCAATTGTCGGATCGACGATGCGGCCCGCACACGGCGTTGAATGCGGCGCTGTTGATCGCTTGCGGTGTGCTCATCGTCGGGCGAGTCGTGCAATATCTATACCCCTCTGGTTATCTCGTGCCGATGGCGGCCGGCGCGATGCTGCTGACGATACTGACGAACCCGCGCCTCGCGTCGATGGCGACCTTGATCATGGCGCTTTTGCTCTCGATCCAGTACGGCCAGGATTGGCGCCTGTTCGTGGTCAGCGGCGCGATGGCGTACACGGGCGTGCTCGGGCTGTATACCGTGCGCCGGCGCACGGACATGGCGCGCGCGGCGTTGCGCGCGACGGCGGTGGGGCTGGTGACGGCGGCCGCGGTGGCCTTGAGCAGCGGGACGCTGTTCTCGTGGCAGACGGGGCAACTGCTGCTCAGCATCCTGCTGAACGGAACGATCTGCCTGTTCGTCGTGCCGGGACTGCTGTCGCCGCTCGAGCGCCTGTTCGGAATTACGACGGACATCCAACTGCTCGAGTATTCCGACCTGAACAATCCGCTGCTTGGCCGGCTCGCGATCGAGATTCCAGCGACCTACGCGCACAGCCTGATGATGGGGCAACTGGCCGAGGCTGCGTCGGACGCGATCGGCGCGAACGGCCTGATGGCGCGCGTGTGCGCGTATTACCATGACATCGGCAAGCTGCGGCGCCCCGAGTACTTTTCGGAGAACCAGTCCGGGTACAACATTCACGAGGACCTGTCGCCGCGGCTCAGCGCGCGCGCGATCGCGTCGCACGTAACGGAAGGCGTCGAGATCGCGCGGGAACACCATCTTCCGCAACCGATCGTGCGCGGAATTCTGGAGCATCACGGGACGATGCTGATCAGTTTCTTCTACCAGCAGGCGCTGGACCAGCAGAAACACGGCGACGTGCGCGAGGAAGATTTCCGCTATCCCGGGCCGAAACCGCAGAGTCCTGAGACGGCCATCCTGATGATCTGCGACGGCGTCGAGTCGGGCGTGCGGACGATCAAGAATCCGAACGAAGACCGTATTCGGGAGTTTATCGGCAAGATCATCCAGGCGCGGGCGACGGACCGTCAATTCGACGAGTGCGACCTGACCTTGAAGAAGCTCGACATCATCGGCGACGTCCTGGCGCGGCGTATCATGACGACGATGCACGCGCGCATCGCGTATCCGGAACGACCCGCGCCCAAGGACGCGTCGAACGTCATCCGGATCCAGCACGGGGCACGGGAGTAATGGGCGTCGTGCTGGGCGTGCGGAACGAGTCTGTCCGGAAGCGCCGGGTGCGGTGTGATCGTCTGGAACGGCTGGCGGCGCGCATCTGCGAGGGTGAATCCGTGAAGGGCGACGTGGAGCTGAGCGTGCTCCTGTGCGACGACCCGGCGATCGCGGAACTCAACCGCAAGTATGGCGACGATTCCGGGCCGACGGACGTCTTGTCGTTCGAGCAGCCTGCGCAACCTGGAGGTGCGGGGCGGGTGTTGGGCGACATCGTGATTTCGCTGGAGACGGCGGAACGCCACTGCGGCGGTGACCGCGCGCGGTTCCGCGATGAGATCGAATTGCTGTTTTGTCATGGCCTGTTGCATTTGCTGGGCTACGATCACAGCACGGCGCGCGATCGGACGCGGATGCAGCAACGCCAAGCCATGTATCTCGGCGTGAGCGAGGAGACGGCCTGGGAATTCGGGAGCAAGTCCGGCACCGCGCACACGCCGAGGGGAAGGGTCAGCCGCTTTGGACGATGATAGTAGACGGTCCGGCCGCGTGCGCGTAGCCGCGGCCGGAGCGGTAGTCGCGATCAGCGCGACACTTGCGGTGGTTTACGGCGGGCCTTGGCTGTCGGCCGCGGACGCCGCGGGCGAAACGGGTTCAAACGCCGGCCGGTTCGCCGAGTACTTTGGCCCGGGCGTTCTGCTGGGCCTCGTCCTTCTACTCTGCGTTTCGGGATTCTTCTCGGCGGTGGAGGTGGCGTTCTTTTCACTGCATCGCGTGCGCCTGCGCGCGTTGTCGCAGGAACAGGGCGTCATCGGCCGGGTGATAACGGGCCTCATGCGCCATCCGGCCCAACTGCTGAACACCATCCTCATCGGAAACATGATCACGAACATCGTCATCGGTGTCCTCCTGCCGCCGCGACTGGAGGATTATCTCGAGGTGGCGACGGGGCTGGGTACGATCGCATCGAGCGCGATCACGGTCCTCGTGGCGACTGTGTTGGTACTGTTCGTGAGCGAGATCACGCCGAAAGTCCTCGCGGTGTCGGTGGCGGAACCGCTGGCGCGGGCATCGGCCGTGCCGATGCTCGTGCTGGATTGGGTGTTCGCGCCGGCGCGGTGGGCGTCCCTGCGGATCACGGAGCTGCTGTTCCGCGTCACGCGATTCAACGACATCCCGCCGGCGCCGTTCTTGACCGACGAGGAAATCATCTCAGTCTTCGCGGATAGCGAGGGCCAGGGCGTGATCGAGGAGGCCGAGGGCCAGATGATTCAGGCGATCCTCGTCTCCGGCAACACCCAGGTGAAAGAAATCTTGGTACCGCGGCCGGACATCGTCGCGATCGAACGCGGCGCATCGGTCCGGGAGGCGCTGGAACTGTTCCGCGAGCACGCGTTCTCCCGCATGCCGGTGTATCAGGACAACCTGGACCACATCACCGGGGTGATCGTCGCGAAGGACCTGCTGCCGTATGTAGTGCGCGGGGAAGTGGAGCGGTCGATTGGGCCGCTGGCGCGCCGGGCGAGTTTCGTGCCGGAAACGATGACGATCCGCGAGTTCATCCGGTATTCGCAGCGCAAGCACATGCACATGTCGATCGCCGTGGACGAATATGGCGGGACCGAGGGACTGGTGACGCTCGACGACGCGCTCGAGGAGGTCGTGGGCGACATCCGGGACGCGGCGGCGGTGAACGGGAAGCGGTACAAGCGACTCGCGAAGGGCTGCTACCGCGTCGAGGGCAGCATGCCGCTGGATGACCTGAGCCGCCTGCTCGGCGTGGAACTGGAGAGCGCCGCACACGAGACGGCGGCCGGATACCTGATGCATCACCTGGGAAAAATCCCGGAGCCCGGCGACACGATCGAGCGCGAGTCCGTGCTGTTTACCGTCGAAGAGGTCCAGGGCAAACGCGCGTCTGCCCTGCGGGTTGAAGCGCGCCGGCCGCGCCAGGAGCAGCCACAATGACGGGATTCCTGGTGGTGTCGCTGTTGTTCTTCCTGCTGGGCATTTTGCTGAACGCCTTGTTCTCGGGCTACGAGATTGGGTTCATCTCCGCGGACCGGATCCGCATGCGCTACCTCGCGGAGGAGGAGAAGGACGCACGGGCGATCCGGTTGATCGCGGAGATTCAGAAGCCGGAGAAGGTGTTGATCACGGTCCTGATCGGTACGAACGCCGCACTGATTGCGGGGACATATGCACTCACTTCGGTAGTCGAGGACGAATGGCTTTCGACGCTGATTGCCGCGCCTGCGTTTCTGATCTTCGGCGAGATCGTGCCCAAGAGCGTGTTCCGCCGGCATCCGAACATTCTGACCCTGACGCTGCTTCCATTGATCCGGTTCTTCGAGTTTCTGCTCGCGCCGCTGGTGTATCCGACGCTGTTCATCCTGCGCGGACTGCGGCGAGCCACGGGCCGCAAGGCGGAGAGCCTCGCGCCGGTGCTGTCGACCGAGGACGACCTGCGTCATCTGATCGACGAGAGCGCCGCGCGCGGAAGCATCGAGCCGGACGAGCAGGTGATGATCCATTCGGTGATGGATCTGCCGAAGAAACAGGCGAAGGAAATCATGGTGCCGCGAATCAAAATCCTAGCGGTACCGGACGACGCCACGCGGACGGAACTGGTGCATTTGTTTCAGACGACGGGTTGCACCCGCATTCCGATCTTCCGCGGGTCGATCGACGAGATCGTGGGCGTGGCGACGGCGTACGACGTGCTGCTTGACCGGGATGCCGCGAATCCGGACATCGTTCGATTCGCGAAGCCCGTGTTGCACGTGCCGGACACGAAGCCCGTGGACGAGTTGTTGCGGGAACTGCGTGAATCGCCGCTGCACGTCGCGATTGTGACGGACGAATACGGCGGAACGGACGGCATGATCACGCTCGAGGACGTGCTCGAGGAGATCTTCGGCGAAATTCGCGACGAGTACGATCGCGAAGAGGCGCTCGTCCACCGGTTGGGCCAGGGCAGCTATGTGGTCGATGCGGCAATCTCGCTGCGTTCGTTGTCCGAGGCGATCGGCGTGCCGATTGAAGACGAGGAGGTCGAGACGTTCGGGGGCTGGGTGATGCGGCGGGCCGGCCGGATTCCCCTGCAAGGCGAGAAACTGAAACTTGGCGACTTCCGCGTGACGGTGCTGGAAGGGCGGCAGAACCAACTGATCAAGTGCCGGCTGGACGTCCTGCCCGGCGGGGACGACGCGGCCGGTGCGTGAGTGCGCGGCGGGGAAGGTGTAGAGTAGTGGGGCGATCGAGGGGGCGGCGCGAGGCAACCATCGCAGCGCCGCTGGGGATAGAACGGGCATGCTGAGTTCGCGTGAGAAGAGGGCGCAACAGGGGTTCCTGCGCCAGTATCTGCGCGCGTTGCGGTTCTACTTCGTCACCGGGCTGCTGGTCTGGGTGCCGCTGATCGCGACCGTGTGGGTGACGTGGTGGCTGTTCAAGACCGTCGGGCTCGGACTGGAACGGCTGATCCGGAACGGCTACGACGCGGTCAACCGGTTCGGCGAACGCTTCGACCAGGTGTCGTTCCTGACGGACGTGGTGTATGTCCCCGGTTTCGGCATCCTGATTGCCATCGCGCTGTTTCTGACGACGGGCTTCCTCACGCGGTCGATCGTGGCGCGACGCCTGATCAACACGGGCGAGCGCATTCTCGACCGGATACCGCTTTTCAGCAAGATTTACCGGTCGGTCCAGCAGATTCGCGATGTGTTCATCACGCGCGAAGGCGCCGTGTTCCAGAAGGTTGTGCTCGTCGAGTACCCGCGCAAAGGGGTCTGGGTTGTCGGGTTTTTGATGTCGCGCGAAAAAAGTGCGATTCAGAAGACGCTCGGCGGCGATCAATTGGCGATCTTCGTGCCGAGCATTCCGAATCCGACGACGGGATTCCTGCTGTTCGTATCGCCGAGTGAAGTCATCGAGACGACGCTCAGCATAGAAGAAGGCATGAAGACGATCATCTCCGGCGGCGCGTATCAGCCGGATCATCTGCCCGCGAAAAGCGAAGCCGCCGCCCAGGCCCCGGCCTCGCGGGAAGACGAGGCGCTGACGGGGACCTGAACGGCGACGTGATTGATGGGTTTGAAGCTTAGAGTCCGTTGAATCCGCGATTGAACCGGCCGAAAATCCGCGCGCTGTCCTCCGTGCCGGGGAACCGATCCGCGGGATAGCGCAGGAACTCGACGTGTCCGTCGAGGTAGAGGACGTTGTTGCCGCCCGGGACGTGCGCGAAATCCTTCGCAATCGTCGTAATGTGATCCCAGACCAGCGGCACGGTGCTCTGCGCCTGTGCACTCGCGCCGGGGTTGTTGATGTCGGTGATCAGAAAGCGCTCGATGCCCTCGCGCAGACGGAAAAGCGTGTCGCCGCCGCCGGGCATGAAACCGAGGCCTGCGAAGTCCTCGGTGGTGAAGTCGGAATCGCTTGCCTCGCCGTCCGTCGCGACGTTATTGACCCAGAGTTCGCCCCACGGCGTCGTGCCGACGTATTCGGACTCTTCGATTCGGCCGTTCGGACCGCTGCCTACGAAGCCGACCAGATCGCCGAGCACGTTCCGGTCGTCGAGGATCATCCAGCCCGTGTAGTCGAACGGTTCCTTGGAAATTTCGTGCGGCTGGATCTTGCCGTCCTTGTTGCCCTTCTCCACATCGTATCGCGCGATCGGATCGGACTGCGCGACCCACGAGGGGCACCACATGATTTCGACATCCGGCATGTATTCGGGGATCATGGTGTAGCCGTCGAAGATCATGTCATCGCTGAGTCCGCCGTTCTTCACGAAGTAGCCGCTGTTCGCCGGCTGTTCGACGTAGGTGTAGGTTTCGCGCGGCGGGTACTTCTCGCCCTTGGACTCGCCGGCGTACATCTTGAGCGAGAGACCGATTTGCTTGAGGTTGTTCTGGCAACTCGCGCGACGGGCGGCCTCACGCGCGCGGGCCAACGCCGGGAGCAGGATGGCGGCGAGGATGCCGATGATCGCTATGACGACCAATAGTTCAATGAGGGTGAAACCGGAGCGGCGTGGAGCGGTGCATGACATGATGTGATCTCCTTGAGCACGTTCGCGAAGCGCGAGGTTGGTTGAGCGCGGCGAAAGTTCAGCAAGCTTAACTAAAAGTCAGTATAAGATCTCTCAGGTGTTCATGTCAATCTAAAAATTCAATACGCTGCCGGGTGTAGTTCAAGTCAAACTTAGGCCCTAAAGGCATTGATTGCAATATGTTAGCGCGGATGCGGACTTCGCCCTTTGACCGGAAGGCGGCATGGGCTGGGTTGGAATGTGTTGTTCGGAAGGAGCTAACCGAACTCGAACGGCTACAGTCTGCCCTCGGCGGTGAGCAACTTTTCGGCAAGCAGGATTCCGATGACGCTCACGGCATCGACGATCTCGCCGGAGGTTGCCATGCGGACCGCATCGCGGATCGGCACGATTTTCACTTGCAGGACTTCCGTGCCGTCGGGCGCGGCGGACGTGTGCGTCAGATCTTCCGCGAGAAAGATGAACCCGATTTCGGACGAGATGCAGTTCGACAGATGCACCTCGCCGCCGAGCGAGCGCCACGACTTCGCAACGAGGCCGGCTTCCTCCTGTAGTTCTCGCTGACAGGCGTGTAGCGGGTCTTCGCCTTCGTCGGTGCCGCCCTGAACGATTTCCCAGGAATAGACATCGGTGGGGTAGCGATACTGGCCGACGAGATACAGATCGAGTTGAGGCGTGAGCGCGACGACGCCCGTGGCGATGCGCGTCTGCACAACGCCGTAGATACCCGGCTTACCGTCCGGGCGGATGACGCGGTCTTCCCGCACGCTCATCCACGGATTGGTGTAGACGACGCGGCTGTCCAGTCGCCGCCAGGGGTTCGATTCGTTCATGCCGTTGTGCCCCCTTGCCGAATTCGTTATGATCGCTGATTCAGGTTAATCGCCGTGCAGCCAAACCCCATGACACCCTCGACGACGTTCACCGTCCCGCGCGCGCAATTCGAGAGCGTGCCGCGGCGTCGCGCCATCTACATTATCGCCTATGCGCTGGTGATGCTGCTCGTGTACGGGCCGAAGGTGGCGGCGTTGGGCGGCTGGCTGATGCCGGAGGAGGCGATGTTCGGCCTGTGGGGCGTGGGCATCGTGTGTTACGGCGTATTCAGCTATCACTTCATCGGCACCATGAAGATCATGGGGTATGAAGTATGGATGATGCTGGCTCTGGTCATCATCGCGATCATCCCGCTGCCCGGCGTGCTCGTTGTCGCCTACATGGATCGGCGGATCGCGACGGCGTGGGACCGCGCGGATCCGGGCCGTCCGAGCTACCGTCAGAAGCCGGCGAGCTACGAATAATTCCCGAGCCGCGTGATATCATCGCGGCCCTCCACTCAGCATTGACGAGGCGCCATGGCCAAGGGCATTACGAAACGCTCCGACGATTACAGCCAGTGGTACATCGACGTCGTGCTCAAGAGCGAGCTCGCCGACTACTCGCCGGTCAAGGGCTGCATGGTCATCCGCCCGACGGGGTACGGCATCTGGGAGAACATTCAGAAGCACCTGGATCGGATGTTCAAGGAGACGGGGCACGTCAACGCGTATTTCCCGCTGTTCATCCCAGAGAGTTTCCTGAAGAAAGAGGCGGAGCACGTCGAAGGGTTCGCGCCGGAATGCGCGGTGGTGACCCATGCGGGCGGCAAGGCGCTCGAGGAGCCGCTCGTGATTCGCCCGACGTCGGAGACGATGATCTGGGCGATGTACAAGAACTGGATCAGTTCCTGGCGGGATCTGCCGCTGCTCATCAACCAATGGGCGAACGTGTGCCGGTGGGAGATGCGGACGCGGCTTTTCCTGCGGACGACGGAGTTCCTGTGGCAGGAGGGCCACACGGCGCATGCGACGCGGGAAGAGGCCGAGGAAGAGACGCTGCGCATGGTGCACGTGTACCGCGAATTTGCGGAGAAATACCTTGCGATGCCGGTGATCGTGGGCGAGAAGACGGCGCAGGAAAAGTTCGCGGGGGCGGTGCGGACGCTGTCGATCGAGGCGATGATGCAGGACGGCAAGGCGCTGCAGTCGGGCACGTCGCACTACCTCGGCGAGAATTTTGCACGCGCGTTCGACGTGCAATTTCAGGACAAGGACAAGCAGACGAAATACGTCCATGCGACGAGTTGGGGCGTCTCGACACGGCTGATCGGCGGGATGATCATGTCGCATAGCGACGACAATGGCTTGGTGGTGCCGCCGGCGCTGGCGCCGCTGCCGGTGGTGTTCGTGCCGATTTGGCGCAGCGACGAAGAAATGACCCGGGTCCTGGACGCGGCGAAGAAGATCACCGCGGGTTGGGACCCGCTGTTCTACAAGATCGACGCCCGAGATCAGTACAAGCCGGGATACAAGTTTGCGGAGTGGGAATTGAAGGGCGTGCCGATTCGGATCGAGATTGGTCCCCGCGACGTGGACACGGGCCAGGTGGTTGTCGTTCGGCGCGACACGAGCGAGAAGGTCACGATGTCGGCGGCGGGCTTGCGCGAGAAGCTGATGGGTATGCTGGAGGAAATCCAGCAGTCGTTGTTCAATCGCGCGAAGGCAAACCTCGATTCGCGCACGAGGGACTGCGATTCATTTGCCGATTACTCAGCGGCGGTGGGCGATGGCGGGTTCTTCCGGATCCATTGGTGCGGCGCGGACGCGTGCGAGACGAAGATTCAGCAAGAGACGAAATCGACGATCCGGTGCATTCCGCTCGACGCACCGGAAGAGTCGGGCAAGTGCATGGTGTGCGGGAGCGCGTCGAACCGGCGCGTGATCGCGAGCCAGGCGTATTGATCACACCTGTTTATCGCCGGGACTCCCGAAGACCACTTGGTACAACCCGTATTTACCCCATTTGCATTCGAGTTTAGGGTCTGGGACAGGATCGAGCTGCCACCCTGTGCGCTGTTCGAATTCGGGTTCGTTTTCGATCCGCGTGATGACCCATTCGAACGAGTGCGGTGGAAAACTTTCGGGAGGCGCGCCTCGTTGGTGCGTACTCAGTTCATACGCCATCAGCAGGTCCGCCCAATGGTCGACTTCGTAGATGAAGATACGATCCCCGCCGGCGCGATCCTGGGCGGCGGCCGCGAAGGTCTGCAACAGGAAGTAATCGTCCAGTTTTCGTCGCCGCATGACGCCGTTCGCGTACAGGCCGTCAAAGGTCATCAGTCCCGCGATGAGAAATACCGCGGCATGCGCGAATCGCTGATTCCGCAGCATCCAGAGGGCTGCCGCGCCGAACAGGGCACCCGCCACCAGAACGACCCAGATTTTCGGCGTCATGGCGACGCTCTTCGAGATCAACGGAACGATGACCGGGGCGACGACGATGATTGAACCGAGCACGGCGATGATCGACACAAACGCGCGCCGGCACCGTGGTTCGAGCAGGTACGTTACGCCTACCGCCCCCATCATGAAGATGGGAGGATAGACGGGCAGGAGTCGATCCCCGCGCCGGGAGGGGAAGAGGCTCAGAAAAGCGACGTATACCAGTACCCACAGTGCGAGAAAGCGGAGGCGTCTCCACTCGGGCCGATGGCGCCCGAGGATGAGCGCGGCAATGGCGATGAGGCTCCAGGGCAGAATTCGCCCGACGAGCCCCGGCAGGTACGCCCAGACGGGGGAATCGGGCAGATTCTCGCCGGAGAACCGGCTGCCAATCTCGGTCATGATGACTTTGTCGACGAACTGGGGCATGGTAATGATGAACGCGACCCAGGGAATCACGAGCACGGCGACAATCCCGGAGGCTATCAGCACGTAGGGAATACCGTTCCGCCATCGACGCAGGAGACCCTGGTCCCACGCCCACAGCGGGAGCCAGAGCAGGAAGAAAAGGGGGGCGACAGGGCCCTTGGCGTAGGCGCTGAGCGCGAGTACGAATCCCACGAGCGCGGCGCGGCGACGCGTCATTGGCGCGCTGTAGACAAGATAGATGGCGAGGTACAGCAAGAGCGTCATGAGCATGTCGACGCGGATATACCAGATCAGTTTCGAGATGTGGTGCGCGGAGACGGTGGCGACGACGGTCCAGAACGCAATGGTGGGGTCGAACATCTTGCGGGCAAACGCGTACAACACACAGATGAGTCCGATGCCCGACAAGAGCGCCGGTAGCTTGAGCGCCCACGGCTCGCGCGTGTCGAAGATAGTGCAGAACCCGGCGGCCAACCAGTTGTACAGCGGCGGCTTTGTGGCGAGTATGCCGTTGGCGTCGCGCTGATACGCGAGTTTCCCGCCGTGGAGGATGTCCATGATCGGACTAAGTTGTTTGGTCTGATGATTGTCCAGATCGACGGGCGCGGAAACGCGCAGGACGATGAACAGTATGGGTAAGAGGACGATCGCGTATTTCAGCGATCCTCCGGGGACATCGGACGTACGGCGGGCAGCTTCGGATTGCACCATTTCCCCTTCTGCAACAAAGTTCAAATTGTGGTCGACTGAGTATAGAAACCCGCCGGATCAGTCGCAACAATCGGTGCATGGGCCACGCAAATTGACGGGGTCCCCGCGACTCGATACGCTATCGCTCGACTCGTTTCTGACACCACCGTCGCCTGCATGTCGATTGACCCGGCTGCTACGTTCAATTCCATTCTCGATGCGTTGGCTTCGGGATCCCCCCGATTACGGCTGATTCATTCCCGCCAGACGTCGCACACGGAACGCCGGGTCTTTCTGTTCGATTCGCGACTAACGGTCAAGGTGTTCCGTTTGCGAGGCGCATGGCGGGGATTTCGTCGTCCGTGGCGGGCGGAGCACCGTGCACTCATGCGCCTGAGCGGATGGCGCGCGCCCCGCGCGATGGGCTGGCGTCGTGCCCGTATCTAAGGCCATCGCGCGATACTACTCGTGCGTGAGTATATCGCCGGAGAGACTCCGCAGGCGGCCGAATCGGGACTACATTCCGAATTGGCCGAGGTTCTCGCGGGGTACCACGCCCGCGGTGTGGTCACGAACGATCCGCACCTGAACAACGTCATTCGCGATGCTTCGGATCGACTCAGTTTCATAGACTTCGGCCGGGCGCGGACATTTCGGCGCGGGAATCCGGCGTGTTGGTTCTACATCGGGAAGGAGTTCTTTCGCGTATATGACCTGGCGTGCGATCGCCAACCAGATCGATTCAACGAATTCATGAACGACTACTGGCACGCGGCGCCGCGCCCGGCCGGGCTCGAACGCTCGGTGATTGGGGCGAGTTTCCGATACTGGTGTCGACGGCGCGGCCTGAATCCAGTGGATTGTTTTCACACGCGCGCTTGAGAGTGTACAGCGTTGAGTCATGAGCGCTGCCGGCGTTTTTTTGGGCACTGATCGCTGGAAACGATACACCCCCAGGTGAGGCGCACCCGGGGGTGTGGCGCATAGGACCGAAAGAGGCGGAATCGGCCCTATGGGGCGGAGAATGTTGCGCCGGTTTGCTGCGCCTTTGGGGTCGGGGTCCGTCGGGCGCGGTGGCGAATGCGACGCGATGTCATGTTCAACTCGATGTTCCTCGTTGATGCTGGGCGCACTGTAGCGGGGCGGTGTTAACGCGGGATTAGATTCGCGTGCGACTTTTGCTTCCCCGGAAGTCTCTGCGGTACAGCAAGTTACGCGAACCTGATAGACTTTGGAGGTATGTCTCCCTCGTTTTGGCGGTTTCTTCGGTATGCCCGGCCGTACACGTTGTTGTGTGTCGGGTCGGTCGTCTGCGGCTTGTTCAAGTTCACGCTGGCGCTGGCGTTGCCGGGCGCGCTGGGGCTGGTGGTGCGGTACTCGGTCGAGTCGCACCTGACGACCGAGGAGCAATTGGCGCGGCTCGCGATCATCCTGGGCGCGTTGGTGGTGGTGTTCGCGATCCGGTCTCCGATTACGTACTACCGGACGTATTTTGCCGAGCTGGCTGGGAACCGGGCGATCTTCGACATCCGGCGCGATGTGTATCACCATTTGTTGCGCCTGAGCGTGCGGTACCACGCGGATCGGCGGACGGGCGAGACGATCTCGCGGATCGTGAACGACGTCAATACGTCGCAGGGCATTCTCGATCGCGGGGTGCTCTCGGCGACGATCGATTTCATCTTTCTGATTGGCGTGGCGGCGTCGCTGTTCGTGATCGATTGGCGGCTGGCGCTCGTTAGTCTTTCGACGCTGCCGATTTACGGCGCATCGATCCTGATGCTGAACCCGCGGCTGCGGCGCGCGGCGTCGGACATGCAGGACCAGATTCAGGAGATGTCCGGCGAAGTCGCGGAGAAACTCGGTGGATTGCCGGTCGTGTACGGGTTTGTGCGCGAGAAATCCGAGGAGGCGTCGTTCTTCCGGCTGCAACGCGAGTATCTCCGCCGGGTGATGCACTGGATCCACGTGCAGTCGATGCAGATTACGTCCACCGAGTTCCTGACGGCGGCGGGCCCGCTGGTGGTGATCGGCTACGGCGGGTATCGCGTGGTACAGGGGGACCTTGGACTCGACCAGTTCGTCTGGTTCTATGGCTTCATCTCGCATTTGTATCTCCCGACGCGGCGGCTGGCGGACGCGTCGCCGATTGTGCAGGAGCGGCTGGCGGCGCTGGACCGAGTGTTTGCGGTGCTGGACGAGGCCCCGGACGTCGAGGACCGGCCCGGGGCGATTCGGCTGGCGCGGACGGACGGACACCTGGAGTTCCGGCACGTGCACTTCGCCTACCGGCCAGAGATGCCGGTGTTGCACGACATCCAGCTCGACATTCTGCCGGGGCAATCGGTGGCGATCGTGGGACGGAGCGGCGCGGGCAAGAGCACGCTGGTGAGCCTGGTGCCGCGGTTCTACGACGTGTCGCTGGGCGCGATTTTGATAGACGGACACGACCTGCGGGACGTGCGCGTGCGGTCGCTGCGGGAGCACATCGGAATCGTGACGCAAGAGCCGATCCTGTTCAGCGGGACGATTCGGGAGAACATCTTGTACGGCCGGCGCGGTGCGACGGAGGCGGAGCTGATCGAGGCGTCGCGGATGGCGCACGTGGACGAGTTCATCGAGGACCTTCCGGAGGGATACGATACGCGGATCGGCGAACGCGGCGTGAAGCTTAGCGGCGGGCAGAAGCAGCGAGTGGCGATTGCGCGGGCGTTCCTGCGCGACCCGCGAATCCTGATTCTGGACGAGGCGACGTCGAACCTGGACTCTCACGCGGAGAACGTGATCCAAGACGCGCTGGAGGTGCTGATGAAGGGCCGGACGACGCTGGTGATCGCGCACCGACTGACGACGGTGATGAACTGCGATCGCGTGATCGTGCTCAAGGACGGCCGGATCGTGCAGCACGGCACACACGACTCGCTGATTCGCGAGGCGGGGCCGTATCGTGCGTTGTGCGAGGAACAGTTCGGGTACGTGCGACTGCAGGACCTCGCGGAGCGGCGTGCGGAGGGGACTCGCTAGCCGGATCGGGGCTGGCGGGCCGACGAGATTGCTTCGTCGCATACCCGGCTCCTCGCAATCGCGCGGAAGGGTGTAGACTTCGACGCACGAGCGGGAGGGATCGCGGGCGTGGGTGAATCGAGGGGTGCGGGCGGGGGCAAGGGCGCTGCGGTGGCGTGGTGCGCGGCGGCGTATGCGGTGGCGATCGGGGCGGCGCTGTTTGTGGGATCGTTCTTGCACGGTGCTTATCATCCTCTGCTTGTGATCGGTGCGGGGGACGCGGTGGGGACGGTGGTCATCTTCGCGTTCAGCCGGGCGTTCAACAACTCGAGCTTCTACGATCCGTACTGGAGCGTTGCGCCGATGGTCATG
>CAYUZD010000032.1:0-16318 GCA_964449475.1 uncultured Nitrospirales bacterium | reverse complement strand
TCTCGCCGAGGTCCCAGCCGAGCGTGACGATTTCCTTGACGCCCATGTGGACGAGGAGCGGGAAGCAGAGTTCGTACATGACGCCCGGACCCCACGGGCGATCCAGCGTGCGCGAGAGTAGCCACTCGTCGTAGTGCCAGGTGGTTGCGAGACGTTGTTCGAAGTTGCTCGGATCGGGCACGGAGAAGAGGATGTCAGGGTCCATGCCGGGCGTTTCGGGGTCCTTGGGCGCGCGCTCGCCGATGACGATGGGGCGCGGTTCGGCGTAGGTGTAGGGCGAATAATTCCAACTGTTGAGGATGTGGAAGTCACATACCTCGGGGCCGAGGTCGTAGGTCTGCTTGACGGACATGACGAGTTTGTCCTTGAGGAAGGCGCGGACGCCGTCATCCCAGAACGCGTTGATCGAGGGGCCGCAGGTGAGGACGTAGGCGGTCTCGCCGGCGTAGGCGTTCTCGAGCAGATCGACCTTCTTGCGGAGGCGGAAGGCCTTGCGGATCTGCTTGCGCAGGCGCTCGGTTCTGGGATGCATGATGCCCTCTTACGTCCAGTGGCGGTTGCGCGCCCAGAGGATGAGCGAATAGGGCTTGTCGACATAGCGCATGGGGCGAATGCGTGTGGATTCGTGGTAGGCGTAGGACTTGCCGGCCTGCATGTCGAACCCCGCGGACTCGATCAGGGCGAGGATTTTTGGCAGACGATCGGGCGAGAGGCCGGCACCGTGATGGTACTCGCAGAAGAGGTGCTGGACGTTGCCGAGTTTCGGGGCGGCCTCTTCGAGAACGACGTCCTCGCTGCCTTCGATGTCAAGCTTGAGATAGTGCACGGGCTCGTCGAGATACGCGCTGAGCCGCCGGCCCTCGACCGTGATGGGCACGAGGTGATCGCCGATGTCGCGGCGGCGCTCGGTGAGGGAGCCGGCCATCGAATCGGAGTCGGAGACGTGAAACGTGACCTCGGCGTCCGACGCGCCGAGGGCGTAGGGGAGGACGTCAACGTTGCGATAGGCGTTCGACTCGGCGTTGCGCTTGGCCATCGCGTGGAGCCGCGGGAGCGGTTCGAAGGCCGTGATGCGCGCTTCGGGGAAAAGCCGCTTGAAGTAGTACGTGGCAAGACCGAAGTGGCTGCCGCAATCGAGGATGCGCGGTGCGGCGGCGCGGGATTCGAAGAAGTACTCCTCCTCGATGAGGATTTCGTGCAGCACGACCCAGAGCGATCGGCGATCGGGAAATTCGAGCGTCGCGCCGGGCAGGATGAGACGTTCGCCGTCGCACAACAGGCCCATGATCGCGTCGGGGACGCCGGCGGGATCGGACAGCGCGGCACGTGCGGCGGCGATGGAATCGGCGAGACCGGGGCGCTCGGTCGCTAAAGGCGCGAACTTCGACCAGGTTGAGTCGAATTCCGCGAGGGCTCTGACCCGCTTCGCAAGCGCGGGCGCGACGCGATCGGCGGTGACCGTAGTTTCGATAAACGAGTGGTTGGATTGTGCGCGCTTGCGGAACGCGGCGTTCTCCATCAGGCGTTCGGCCGTTCCGGGGGATTCGACGATGCGCGTCAAGAGGCCGTCGTTGGAAGCGATCGCGCGTATCGCCGGGGCGCGCGACGCGATGCGGGCGAAGAGATCGGGCTGCGCGGCGATGGAATCCACGGCGCGCGTATCGCCTAGCAGCGTTTGCAGCGTCCTGGGGTCGGACAGGAGCGCATCGAGCGCGTCACCACGTGAAATGACACGGTGCAGGAGGCGCTTATTGAGCAGGATCTGTGAGAGCGTGCGTTCGTCGTTCAGGATGGCATCGAGCACGCGCACGTCCGCGAGGATGGCGTCACGCGAACGCGGATGGGCGAGCAGCTTATTCAATGCGGCGGCATCAACGACGATGCGCTTGTGCACCCGATCGTCGATCGCAGCACGGGCGACGAAGTTCGAGTCTTCGAGCGCTGTCTTGAAGGCCGCGTCGGCGGCCAGTAACTTCCTGACGAACGCGGCATCGGCCGCGACCGTTGCGACGGCTTCCGCATCGGTGCGCAGGTTCTGCAGGGCGAGCTTGCGCAGTTTGGCCGCGATGCTGGGATCGGAGACGATTGCGTCCACCGACTCGCCGTGGTTGAGGAGGATGTTCAGCAGCGTCTCGCGGCCGCCATGCTTCGCCCAGTCCGCGAATCCGTCGGTGGCGGCGACGCGAGAGAGGAATTCGGCCTGGGTGGCGGCGAGTTCGGCGGTGGCAGGCGCGCGGAGGATATGGCCCAATGCGACGGGGCTGGAGAGGCGGATTTCGAGGAGGCGTTCCTGTCCGGGGCCGAGCGCCCATTCGCGGAACCCGTCGGTGGCCGCGAGCGCGGCGAGGAACTCGGGCGACTGGAGCGCCATGCGGGGCATGTCGTCGTGGGTAAGTGCGGACAACAGCAGGGCCCGATTGCCGAGCAGCCGTTCCATGAACTCGTCGTTGTCCAGCAACTGATCGCCCATGCGATTGCTGAGGATGAGCTTGTCGAAGACGCGTGGATGGGCGAGGACGTTCGAGAGGCGCCCTGCGACGGGTGGGACGTTCACGACGCGATGGACGAAAATCGGATCTTCGAGAAGGTTGACCAACAGGGATTCGTCCAGCGCAAACCGGAGGAACACGCGTCGCAACAGGGAGGATTTGGAAATATTGCGGGCGATACTGCGGCGCATTGCCTGCGAGGCGCTCACGGGCGGAGCACCTCGAGATCGTAATCGAAGTCCGTGACGTTCCAGGCCATGGCGGGTCCGGATTTCACGAAAAATTCCTTCACGACATCGCGATAGAGATAGCTTTTGCCGTCGTGGATGGGCATTACGAGCACGTATTTTCCGGGGTTGAGGAAGAAGTCCTTGATGCGGACGCGGCACTGTACCTCACCGCCGTGGACGTGCGCCAGCCGGTCGCCGTTGAGCGTGGAAATGGTGGCGAGCTGGAGTCCGTCCTTGCGGTAGAAGACGAGCGAGACGTTGAGCTGCGTGACGTCTTTCTTGAGCCGGAACCGATACTCGATCTCGACCGGCGCGTGGTGCGGTATGCGATCGGTTTCGACACCGTCGACGACGAACCGAACGTCGATGTTTTCGACGTACGTCAGGTCTGGATAGAGCGTGTGATAGAGGTACTGGTCCGCTTCGGCCTTGCCGTTGGTTTTTTCCGCAGCGCGCGCCGGCGCGGACGGCGGTAGGTCGGCGGTGGACAGCGTACCGAGTCCTTCGAGTTCCGCGGGGGCCGTCTTGCCGGGCGCGGCCGGCGCGGCGGCGGCCGGTTGTACAGTGCGGGACGCCGTGCGCTTCTTGTTCGCCTCGGCGACTTCGGACGCTTCGATCTGTTCGAGAAAATCGAGGTAGGCCTGGACAGTGTTTTTCGCCGGACCGAGTTGCATGACCTTGCCCCTGTGGAGCCAGAGGGCGCGGTCACACATTTGCAGGACGCTGGTGTGACTGTGCGAGACGAGCACGATGGTGACGCCGGACTTCTTGAGTCCCTGCATCTTGATGAGGCACTTGTTCTGGAACGAGTGGTCGCCGACGGAGAGGATTTCGTCCACGAGCAGGATATCGGGCCGCAGATGCACGGCGACGGAAAACCCGAGCCGGGCGCGCATGCCGGAGCTGTAGGTCCCGAAGGGGCTGTCGATGAACTCCTCGAGTTCGGCAAAGGCGACGATTTCATCCGCGATGGCGGCCGTTTCGCGGCTGTTCAGGCCCATGAGCGCGGCGGAATTGAAGATGTTGTCGCGGCCGGAGAGCGCGGGCGAGAACCCGGCGCCGAGGTTGATCAGCGCCTGGACGCGGCCCTCGAGTTCGATGCGGCCGGCGTCGAGCTTGGTGAGTCCGTTGAGCATCTTGAGCAGCGTGGTCTTGCCGGCGCCGTTGCGTCCGATGAGCGCGAGCGACTCGCCGGGCTGACACTCGAACGTCACGTCCTCGACGGCCCAGAACTCGTCCTGCCGGAACGCGTCGTCCGGCCGCCGGCCCAACAACTCGCGCAGGAGATCCTGGAGCGTGTAGTTCCGGTGCGCGTTCGCGTTACGCGAATACTTTTTGAAGGCGTTCTGGACGCGTACGACGGCGGCCACGGTCAGGCCCTCTCGGCGAGGACGGGCAGGGAGACGTGGAACACGAACCAGCCTGCGAAGAAGATGACGGCGAAGACGGCGGTGCGCACGGCGAACTCGGTGGGCGACTCGAAGGTGTTCGACGTGGCGAGCGAACGCAGATTGGAGAGAATGCAGGACACGGGATTGAGCGCGAGCAACCAGCCGATGGGGATCTGGTAGAGCACGGGCGTGGCGTAGCGGAGCGGGAGCAGGATCGTGCGGACGGCGCGGCCGACGTCGGCATAGATGACGTTGAACGGCGCGAGCAGGACGCCGATGGACATGCCGGCGAGGATGATGGCGGGGTAGCACGCGAGGAATTTCAGGAACCCGACGGGGGAGAAGGCGTGCAGGCCGGCGTCCGACGCGGACGCGATGAAGACAAGCGAGAACGCGAGCATGACGGCGATACGGATGGCGGAGTTGAACAGGAGCCGGTACACGACTGAGAGGAGCAACGCCTCGGCGGGGACTTTCAGGTGGGTGAGCATGGCGCTGGAGCGGCGCATGACGTCGAGCGAGAGCGTGATGCCTTCGGCGAAGGTTTGGTAGAGCAGCAGGCCGTAGATGACGAAGAGGGCGTAGGGAACGGCAAGGTCGCCGGGATCGATCACGCGGACCTGCATGAGGAAATAGAAAACGGTGCCGAGGACGAGCGGGTCGAGGAAGTCCCAGAAGACCCCGAGGGCGGTGCGGGAGTGCTCGGAGCGCAGGTCCTTCACAAACAGGCGGTAGGCGAGGTAACGGGAATGCGGGAGGGCGGCGACCATCTCGCGAAGGACTTCGCCGGGGCTGCGGACGCGGGAATCTGCGGTATAGACCTGCCGAATGCCGGGCAAGGGTGCCACCCTCTCGAGTTGCCGAATGTTCGTGGGATGCGTAAACCCTAAGTCTATCAGTGGTTAGCGCGTTTGCTCAATCCCAATCGGGACGGTTTTGGATGGGTCGCGCAGATTTTTGGGACGCATCGGCCCTGAGTCCGTCTAGTTTGATGACCGGGAACGGTGGATTGCCCGTGGCGGCGGTGGTCTGTCATGGTTTGGCCGCGTGAGACGAACGTGGAGCCGCGACGTGCCGCCGGGCGCCGAACCGAATCGGGATACAGTTGAATGTGACGATGCCGCGCTGATTGGGCGGGTGCTGGCCGGAGACCGGGACGCGTTCGAGCCGCTGATGCGGCGGTACCTGGGGACGGTGCAGGGGTACATGCTCAATCAGGCGAAGGGACAGTCCGCGTGGGAAGATCTCGTGCAGGAGACGTTTCTGACGGCGTATGAGCGGTTGTCGATGCTGCGCAACCGGCGGCGATTCGGTCCGTGGCTGCTGAGGATTGCTCGGTCGAAGCTGATCGATCACCGGCGCAGGCTTCGCCGCCAGGCGGAATGGCTCGGCGAGCGGATGCCGGCGGACGGGCCGGCGGTGACGGTTGCCGAGTCGGGCGAGTACGCGGCGGTGATGCACGCGATCGGGCGGCTGAAGGACCGATACCGGACGGTTGTGTACCTGTCGCTGGTGGATGAGATTGCGCCGCGGGAAATCGCGGATCGGCTGGCGATGAACGAGAGCACGGTGCGGAGCCGGTTGCAGCGGGGCCTGGAACAGTTGAGAGCGATACTTGAACGAGCGGGGATTGGCCGCGAAGACATGGGCACATGAACGAGAACGAACTGAACACGATCGATGAACTGGCGCGCGCGCGGGAGATCTTGGGATCCGGGCGCGCGGTACGGGATGCGCGCGACGGAGTGACCGTTGATCGCGTCATGGCGGACGTGCGGCGGACTGTGGTAATCGACCATGGCGCGGCGAGACGCGTACGGGCGGCGCGGTGGGCCGTGGCGTCGTTGAGCGCGGCGGCGATCCTGCTGGTGAGCGTGGTGGGGACGCTGGTCGTGGAACCGCGGCGAGCGGCCGACAGGGACGTTCATCGCGAGGCGGGAAGCGTTCCCGAGGAGTTGACGATCGCGCTTGCGTCGGGAGAGACGGCGACGGTGTCCGGCGGCGCACATGAGGTACGTTTGGAGCACCCGATGCGGTTGCTCGTGGTGCACGGAGCATTGCGGATGGAATCGGTGACGAACGGGGAACATTCAGCGGAACGCTGATGAGAGTTTAGCGAACGGAACGGGCCGGAAGCGGCCCACACTGAGGAGGAAATGGCGAAATGACACGGGCAACTCGGATGAAGGCGACGATGATGAAGGCGGGCATCGCCGGCGTGGCGGCGCTCATGGTATTCGGAGGGACGGCGCTGGCCGTAACGTACAACAACGAAAACGTGCTGCTTACGGGCACGAGCCGTCTCGGCGTGGGAACAGCGACGCCTGCACAGGCCGTTCACATGTTCCGCGGCGACACAGGGTCGGTGCGATTCCGCATGGAGAATACGGCCGGTGCGGTCGATTTGGGCACGTCGAGCGCGAACCTGGATTTCATCATGGGCGCGACGCAGCGCATGCGCCTGATGGCGACCGGCAACTTGGGCCTTGGCACCACGAACCCGCAGCAGCAGTTCCACCTGAACCGCGCCGACACGGGTTCGACGCGGTTCCGTCTCCAGAATACCGAGGGGTCGTCGGACTTCTCGACGGACGGCGGTTCGACGCAGTTCTGGACGAACGCGGCGATTCGCATGACGATTACGAGCCTTGGCCGGGTCGGGATCGGCACGCAGGCACCGTCGCAGGCGCTGGAAGTGAACGGCACGGCGCGGGTGAGCATTCTTGAGATCGCGGGTGGCGCGGACCTCGCGGAGCAGTTTGACGTGGCGTCGTCGGCGGACGTGCATGCCGAACCCGGTATGGTGGTCAGCATCGACCCGGCACGTGCGGGCGAATTGGTCGTGTCGAGCACGGCGTACGACCGGACGGTCGCGGGCATCATCAGCGGCGCGGGCGGGCTGAGCACGGGTATGATGATGGGCCAGCAGGGCACGGTGGCGGACGGCGAACACCCGGTCGCGTTGACCGGCCGCGTGTACTGCTACGTGGACGGTTCGTACGGCGCGATTCAGCCGGGCGACCTGTTGACGACGTCGGCGACGCCGGGCCACGCGATGAAGGTGACCGATCACGTGGTCGCGCAGGGCGCGATCATCGGTAAGGCGATGACGGCGCTGGGCGAAAGCGAGAAGGGTCTTGTGCTGGTGCTCGTTTCGCTTCAATAATCTCAGAGCGCTGGCTAAATAGTTCCGTGGCGCGGACGCCAAGTTATGGCCACCCGCGCCACGGTTGTTATTTAGCGAATTTGGCGTAGTCCCAGTCGAACTCCCGAGTAAGTGCCGTGTGGTTGCGCAATGGGCTGCTTTCCAACACAAACACCATGTCACATTGGGCCAGGGCATGGTCTTTCCGGCGCCGATAGAAGCCAGTAATGTCGAACGCGACATAACCCCGGTCGTGCATGTACTTTACGACTTCAAAGAAAACAGGCATTCCGGGGCCAAGCGGCTTAAAGAAAGATACTTCAAGAAAGAATACTTCGGTCTTCCCCAAGATGCTCGCGGCGCCTTTGAGAACCTCCAGCTCGAATCCCTGCACGTCGAGTTTGGCGACCTCGGGGATAGGAAGTCTTCCGCTAGCGACCAATGAATCGATTGTTACGACGGGTACTTTTCGTTTCTCGTGCGTGTCGTAGAACGCGTGGCCGCGCTGCGGTACAAAAGACGATCCGGAAAGACTGGGCCAGATCGTGAACTCCATCTCGCCGGAGTCCGGTCCGGCGCCAGCAATGATGAATTCGCAGTCCGAGTTCTGCAGGCAGAACTTCTCAAGGATGGGCCGCATTTCCTCAAGTGGCTCGATCAGTAAAACGCTCGTGTCCCGAAATACGGCCTTGAAGTCTCTGGTCCAGTAGCCTTTGTGTGCGCCGACGTCAAGCAGTGTCTTGCACTGGAAGCCCTTTGCGGACAGAAACTGAAGGAATTGATCGGTGTATACCACATTCATCCAGCGGGGATGTTCAAAAGATCCTGCCTGGTTCATGTACACCACTCCTTGACTGGCGGTCAACATGCCGAGCGCGAATTATGCGCTGCGATTGGATGAACCGCAAGTACTGCGCAAGGGTCTCGGCGTGGTGACTTGTACGAAGCCGAGCCAGCGTGCGATGGTAACGGTTTGAAGGAGCCGGGCCGATGTCGTTGTTGGGTCGAAAGTCGCCGGAGGAACCGACGACCGAATTATTTGTGAAGCGGTTCGCGCCGGGGCACTACTATTCGCCGCTGCCGAACATGGACGAAGTGCAGGCCCGGCGCGAGCGGTTGTTCGACCGTTCCGCGGAAGCGTTGCCGGGTATCGCGCTAAACACCGACGTGCAGTTGGCGCTCCTGGAGACGTTTTCGCGCGAGTACGTGTCCGGGATGGGCGTGTACGCGATGGAGAAGACACCGGGGTTGCGATTTCATCACAACAACAGCTTCTACAGCCGGCGCGACGCGACGATGCTGCACTGCATGATGCGTCATTTGCAGCCCAAGCGAATCATTGAGATCGGATCCGGATTCTCGAGCGCGATGATGCTCGACACGAATGAGCGGTTTTTCGATCGAGGAATCCAGCTTACGTTTATCGAGCCGTATCCTCAGCGGTTGTATGAGAATATCCGTCCGGCCGACAAATCCGCGGTCCGGATTCTGGAACAGAAACTGGAAGATCTGGACCTCGGGCTGTTCGGCGAACTGCGCCCGGGGGACATTTTGTTCGTGGATTCGACGCACGTTTCCAAGATCGGGAGCGATGTAAACCGAATCATTTTCGATCTGTTTCCGTCGCTTCCGGCGGGCGTATGGATACATGTACATGACATTTTCTATCCCTTCGAGTATCTGGAGGAGTGGGTGTTGGAGGGCCGCGCGTGGAACGAGGCGTACATGATGCGTGCGTTCCTGATGTATAACACGTACTTCTCGATTCGCCTGTTCACGGACTACCTGACGCGCAAGTTCCCGGAGCGGTTCGATTCCGACGCGTGGAGGGCGATACCGGAGGGCGGTTCGCGCAGCAGCCTGTGGATTGAGAAGGTGTCGTAGCCGGGGCTGCGGGTGTATGGACTTTTGAAATCGAATCGGTTCGCAGGCGGGCCAGCGGTGAGGTTGACGATACTGTCCAGTCTGGCCGCGGCGGGCTTCGGCGCGGCGTTCGTTGGGGCTGTCTCGGGGATTCTCCCGGAAGCGAACGCAACGCTGTACTTCCACCCTGCGCTGGCCTGTGCGGGATTCGCGCTGCCGCGGAAGTTCCAGCGGCGCACTGCAGGCGCGATTCCGTCGGTGTTCGTGGCGCTACTTCTCTGCGATGTCGGCGTGATCGCGTACGAGAAGTACGTGCTGGAGGGATGGAAGTACACGTACACAGCGACCGAGCCGTTTCAAGCGCCCGACCCGGTGTTGCGGTCGAAGCTGCTTCCTTCGGTCGAAACGCGGCAATCGAAGCGATTCCTGAACGGGGAGTCCGTCTTCGAGGACGTGGCGTATTCGATTGACGCGAAGGGCCGGCGAACGACGATCAATGACGGAACCGAGAACGCGGAGGCCCACGCGCTGTTCTTGGGGTGCTCGTTCACATTTGGCATGGGCGTGCCGACAGAGCGGACACTGCCGTCGGCGTTCGCGCGCGCGTCGGGCGGCGGGTTTCGCGCGTACAACTACGGTGTCGGCGGAAATGGCCCATCGCAGATGTACATGATGCTCGAGCAGGACGAGTTGTTCGACGACGTCGAGCCGAAGCACGGCGTGGCGATTTACAGTTTCATCCCGGATCATTTGAGCCGGGCGGCGCCGTACGAATTGTCGCGGATACTCTGGATCAGCAATTCGCCGTTGTACCGTCTCAACGAGGCGGGCGAACTGGATGGTCCGTTCTACGCGCCGGACGACGCGAAGCTGAACATGGCGCTGGAGCGGTACCGGCGATGGCAGCGGCGGTCGCCGCTTCTGCGGCAGGTGCTTCGCGTGCGCGACTGGCGCTATATCAGCGAGCGGGCGGCGATGGACATCGTCGCGAAGCTCGCCGGGGAATCGGCGAAACGGTATCGGCAGCGATTCAACGGGGAGTTTTATGTGCTGATCTGGCCGCGGATGGCGGACCGGCTCGGCGATCCCGGCTATTTTGTGAGCGCGTTGGAGGCGAACGGCGTCGAGGTACTTCGCGTTCCGCCGTATCCGGACGCGGCCGCTGCCCGAATTCACCGGATGGACGAACATCCGAGCGCTGCCGAGTACGAGTGGGTGGCGGCGCGTGTGTACGACGCATTGAAGGAACGCGCTGGGCCGACTCGCTGAGGGCACCACCCCTCGGGTAGCGCGCTTCGCAAAGCGGCGGTGTTGCGTGGCATCCTAGGGCCGGAATGCGTGTATGAAAACGCTACTCGGATCGATACCGGGCCCCGGGACGCTGAAGGCCGCTGCGGGGATCGTGTGCCTCGTGCTGGCGGGCGCCGGCCGGGCCGAGGATGGGGCAGCGCCGACGTTTTACGACGACGTTGCGCCGATCGTGAGCCGCTCCTGCGTGGGATGCCACCAGCCGGAATCCACCGCGCCGATGGCGCTGACGACGTATGAACAGGTGCGGCCATGGGCGGCCCGGATCAGGGAGAAGGTGTCCGCGCGCGAGATGCCGCCGTTCGGCGCTGAGGGCCCGGAGGGGTTCTTCGCGAACGATGCGCGGCTGAGCGACGCGGAGATCGGGACGATACGCGCCTGGGTGGACGGCGGCGGCCGGCGCGGGTCCCCGCCCGCTTCCGGCGAGAGGGCGCTGGAGTCGCCGAAGCTGTGGGACCACGGTGAACCGGACTTGGTCGTGCGTGCGCTGGTCCCCGATCTCATTACGGGGGAGAACAAGGACGACTGGAGTTTCGCGTTTTTCGACTGCGTTGCGCCGGGCGATCGGTGGCTGCGCGGCGTCACGGTGATCCCCGAAGACGAGAAGCTGGTCCATCACATCAACACGTTCGTGATCGATCCGTCGTACTCACTTCCCGCGGAGCAGAAGCTGTCCGGCAATGCGCACCTCAGGGAAGCGCGGCTGTTGTCGCTATGGGCGCCGGGCCGGCCGCCGCTGTGGTGTCCCGAAGGCGTGGCAGTCCGGATGCCGGCGGGTGCGCGGCTGGGCGCGAACATTCACTACCCGCCGTCCGACACCGCCGGCGAGCACCGCTTGAGTCTTGGTTTGTTCTTCGCCGATGGACGCGTCGACTACGCGCTGGAAACGCGTACGGTGCACGTGCCCAAGGACGTGATTGTCGTGCCGCCGAATGAATCCTGGACAGTGACGGAAACGCGGAGCTTCGCGAACGAGGATCTGATTGTCTATGCGTTTGCAGGTCACATGCATTACCGTGGCAAGGAGATCGGCGTGACGTTTCGGCACGCGGACGGCACGACGTCGGCCGCGTTTCTGATTCCGCGATTCGATTTCAGTTGGCAGCAGAAGTATGTGCTGACACAACCGGTACTCGTGCCGGCGCAATCCGAAGCGATCGTGTCAGGACGGCTCGACAACACCGCGCAGAACCCCCATAACCCGAACCCGAACGTCGAAGTCCGCGGCGGATTTCGCACGGAGGACGAAATGATGGAGGTGTACTTCGACGTGGTGGCGCCGGGCCGGCCAGTGAATCTGGACGTCATGGACGGCGTGGCCGTCCCGGCGGATGCCTCGGGAAACCGGTGACATGTCGTTCGGAAGCGGTCGAGACTCAGCGTATTGCCGCATACGGTTGACGCTCGCCGTAGCCTTGACGCTGTGCTGCGCGCCATGGAGTGTTTCGGCGTCGGCGGAGCGGCCCCCGAACGTCGTAATCATCCTATTCGACACGCTTCGGGCGGACTGCGTGGCGCCGTACGATTCGGACGACCCCCACACGCCTGGTTTCGCGGCCTTCGCGGCGCGGAGCGTGACGTTTGAACATGCGTTTGCGGCGTCATCGTGCACACCGACGAGCGTTGCGACGTTGATGACGTCCGTGCATCCCTGGGTACACGGACAACTGAAGATGGGAGCATCGCTGCCGCCGGACTTGGACTATCTTCCGGAGCGGTTTCGCGCGGCCGGCTACCGGACCATCGGCGCGATGGGCAATCCGCATTTGGCGAGTCGATTCGGATACGGACGTGGATACGATTGGTATGAGCTCATTCCGAATCGCGACGCCAAGCGGCTGCGGTCACGCGAGTCGGGACCAACGGCCCTGGCGGACTGGGACTGGGACAGTTTTTTAAGGCCGGCGATGGACGAGGCCGGGGCGGCGCCGGTGTTCCTGTATCTGCACGAAGTCGATCCGCATGGGCCGTATGAACCGCCGGCGCCGTTCGATAGGCTGTACGAAACCGGGGAGGCCGGGGCACTGTCTAGCGAATCGAACACGTTGCATCGGATCAATCTGGGTGAGATTACACCGACGGCGCGCGACGTGGCGCACCTGAAGAGTCAGTATCGCGGCGAAATCGCCTATATGGACCGATTCCTCACTCGACTGTTGGAGCGCATCGAGGCCGACATGCCCGGTGACACGATTACGGTGTTCGTGTCCGACCATGGCGAGGAATTCTACGAGCGCGGCAACATGCAACACTGGATGACGCTGCACAACGAAAGCATTCACGTGCCGATCATTCTGAGTTTTCCGGGAGGCCGGTATTCGGGTCACCGTGTGTCGATGGGCGTGGGTCTCGCCGACATCGCGCCGACATTGTTGTCGGCATGCGGAATCGATCGGCCCGCAGGATTCACGGGCCGGGATCTGGTGCCGTACCTTGAGGAAAGGGAGACGGATCCGCATCCGGTGTTTGCCGAAGTGTTGCCCTACATCGATCGGATTCCATTGACGGATGCAGTGATGTTTGAAGGGTGGAAGCTCATTCGGGTTGGACGCGGGGCGAACGCGCGATACGGGCTGTACAATCTGCGCGCGGATCCCGGCGAGTTACACAATTCGTGGTTGGAGGAGTCCGAGCGCGGAGCGACGATGCTCCGCATGCTGGACGAGGCACAGGAGGGATTCGCCGCTCCCGAAAGCGGCGATGTGGACGCGCTACCGCCTGAGATCGAAGAGGGGTTGCGCGCGCTCGGATACGTTGAATGATCCGGCGATTCGATTGCGTATCGGCGCTCGTCGTCCTCTTGGGGTCCGCTGTGACGGAGGCGGCCGCGCAGGAACCGCGATTCGTACGTGAGTCGCTCCCGATGTTCAGTTACAAGATCTTCGACCTGGGCGTGGTCGATGCGAACGGCGACGGCGCGTTGGACGTCTTCACGACGAATTGCCAGGCGCGCGCGGGTGTGCTGTTCGCGGATGGTCGCGGCGGGTTTCGCGAGACGGCCGAGGATTGGGGTCTGGAGCATACGCCGGCGTACCCCGGGTTCACGATGGCGGCTGAACCGCCGGAGATGGACGCGCCGGGGGTGTACGTTTATTTCCTGTTTCGCACACTGTATCTGCGCGCGCACCGGTTGGCCGAGGCAGGCCCGGTGTCCGGGAGTGTGGACCTGATCTCGACGGCGGCGGTGCCCGAATCGGGGAGCGCGCGGATCGACGTGACAGCCGGCAAAACGGCATCTGGCCAGGAGACGACGCACATCGACTTCGCCTTCGATCGCGACGGCGAGCTGACGGTCGTGCCGAACACGATCACCGGCCCCATGGTGTTTCGGTTCGAATCGGAGGCGATGTTGCCGTATGTGTTCTTCGGGGCGGACCGTACAAGCCCGGAGACGACACAGGTACAGTTCGACTTCAACGATCCGCACGGGCTCGCGTGGTCGGACCTGACTGGAGACGGCCGCCTCGACGTGTTCATGAGTACGGGTGCGCTTCAGGAGCGGGCCGAACTGGGCCCGACGATCGCGGCGTTGCGCGATCGTGTGCTGACACAGGGCGATCGCGGACTGGGCGAGCGTGAAGTGTTCGAGGGCATCGAGAAATCGGGGTGCGCGGGGCGCGGTGTGGCGTGGGTGGATTTCGATTCGGACGGCGACCTCGATTTGTTCGTCACGTGCGCGCGCGACACGCAATCCAAGCTGTTTCGCCGGAATTCCGATGGACGGTTCGAGGATGTGGCGCGCGTGGCGGGGTTGGGGCCGGGCGAGGAGGCCTTTCGCTGGCTCGATTTCGATGGCGATGGGGACGCGGACCTGCTGATCGCGCATTCCAGCGCGATCTGGCTGTACACGAACGAGGACGGGGGAACGCGTTTCACGCGCACGCGGGTGGCGGAGGGTTCGGCGCCTGAAAAGTTCACGGTCGCCGACTTCGATCGCGACGGCGATCCGGACGTGTTCGCCGCGGCGCGCGAACCCATGTCGTACCTGCTGGTGAACGATGGCGGCGGACGGTTCGACGTCCGCGGACCGGAGCGGACGGGGATCCCGCCGAGGGCGCTGGCGGCGCAGTGGGTGGACTTTGACAACGACGGCGCAATCGAGTTGCACGTGCTGCCCGGAGGGTTGTTCCGGCCTCGCGCAGATGGGCGATTCGAGCGTCTGCGCGTGCTGGATGAACCACTGCCGCGCGAACACACGGCGAGCGGGCTCGCGACGTGGTTCGACGCGGACGGCGACGGCGACCAGGACGCCGTCACCGCGATTCGGCTGCGGGACGAACGTTGGGACGTGGCGCTGTGGCGGAACCACTGCGAGCCGGCAAACTGGATCGAGATCGACCTTGTCGGCTCGCCGGGCAATCGCGAGGCGATCGGCGCTGCCGCGGTGGTCCAGTCGGGCGACACAATGCAGCGGCGCTGGGTGGGCGACGCGGACGGCGCACGCAGTTCGCAGGGCCACTATCGTCTCTATTTCGGCCTTGGCGAAGAGCCGGCGACGTCCGTTCGCGTGGCGTGGCCCGACGGGGTCGAGTCGCGCCTGGAGCACGTCGAGATCAATCGCCGGTTGACGATCCGCCATGACGCGGCGGCGCGCTAACGGCGTCATTCCCTGTTCCCGCCCGCCGCGCGAATAGAGTCCGGAGTCGGTTGCGGCGCGATTCGCTGCGCGTAACCTGATGCGAGACGCTCGATCAATTCGTTGAGCGTGGATTCGGTGAGCGGGGGATTGGCTGCAACGGCTTCCTGGATCCGCTGTTGTCTCCAGCGCCACGCGTCGCGGACGCTTCGTGCCCAGGTCTCGAGTTCGTTGGTGTACTTGAGTTGCTCGTCTTCGGTGAGGTTGTCAAACGTAAGGGACATGGGTGTTTTCCTTTAGGCGTAGGCGACGCGGACTGCGATGAGGCAGGCGTCGGCGTTGAAGGTGTCGGTATCGGCGGTGCGCTCGACGGAGAACGCGAGCAGGCCGCCGGAAGCAGCCGACTGGGGTGTGACGGTGACGCTGGTGGCGTGAATCTGGTTGAGCGCGTCGATGGCGTCGGTGACGCCGACGCCGGAGCCGGTTGAAGCAGCGGACCCCGCGCCGTCGTTCATGCATACGGCGCGCACGCGCCAGATGACGTTTCCGGAGGCCGTTCCCGCCGGCGCGAACCAGAAGAGGGTGAATTTGAGCGCGGCGCCGTCGTAGCTTGCGGGGAGCGCCGTGGTCCAGTGCGCCCATTCGCGGGTCGCGGCGTCGAACGCGAGATAACCGAAGTTCGCTGCGAACGTGCCGTGGTTGGTGTCCAGCGGTCCTTGGGCGGCCCCTGTGACGGCGAGAGACGCGGCGCGCGGTGTCAACACGTGGCACCATGTTCGATCGACGCCGGCGGGACCGAGCGCGAGGTCTCCGTCGATGGTGAGGTCGCCGTTCATCGCGATATTGCCGGCTTTGTCGATGTCGACGCCGCCGTCGGGGGTGGAGAGGTAGCCGCCGCCAATGCGGAGTTCCTCGATGTAGCGCGGTTTCGCGCCGAGCGTGGGTAGGGCCATGTGGTGAAGTCTCCGGGCTGGGCCGTTTGTTCCGGGCGGCCAATGCCGCCCCCTATACACAGGGGCGGGGTGTTGCCCTGCTTTTTAGCAGGGTGTTGAAAAAGTCCTTCGCCCGGCGAAATAGGACCGATAGGACGCCTAGGACCTATGAAGAACCCGAGGAAACTGAACCATGAACTAGGCTTTTTGTTAGCCGTCAAGTGCTCCTTGGTGATTTTCAACACCCTGTTCGAGCGTATTTAATCTTGCTGTAGCCTTCGGGGCGGTGTTTCCGCGACCCCTCCGGGGCCGACTTCGAATGAAATCGGCAACCGGGGGTTCCGCTTCGCTCCACCCCCGGCTACATTCCGGAAACCCTCCGGG
>CAYUZD010000031.1:0-16330 GCA_964449475.1 uncultured Nitrospirales bacterium | reverse complement strand
CTCTACTCGATGGACTACCTCCGCGAATCGGTCCGCCTCCGCGCGCTCGGCCAGCGCGATCCGCTGCTCGAGTACAAGCAGGAAGGCTATGAAATGTTCCAGCAGCTCCTGTTGAACATCTATGAAACAACTACGCAGACCCTGTTCCGCGTCACCGATCCGGAAATCCGGCGCCGTCACCAGACCACCGTCCAGCGCGACGCCGGCGCGCAGGAATCCGACGCGTTCGCCCAGTTGTCCCGCTACTCGTACGTCGCGGCCGAGAAGGAGCAGGACCGCAGTTTCGCCGCGTTCGACCGGAGCCGGTTCGCGTTCAGCGCCGAGGCCGCCGAACGCGCCGACGCCGAAGGCGGCGTGCAGACGATGGAGAAACCCGAACCGAAGCCGCAGATCAAGACGGTCCGCCGCGCGACGCCGAAAGTGAAGCCCAACGACCCGTGTCCCTGCGGCAGCGGCAAGAAGTACAAAAAGTGCTGCGGCGCAACTACGTCATAGGCGCGCTCGTCTTCGCGTTCTGGGCCGTGATGACGGCCCTGCTGCTCCAGCGCGAAGTGCTCGTGCCCCGCGCCGCGCGGCCGGAACCGGGCGCAACCCCGGCGTCCGCGCGCAAGCCCGCCGATACGTGGATGGGCATCTACACCCGCGACGGCCGCGGCGGCGAGGACCGTGTCGGGTACGTCCACTTGCGCAGCCAGCCGGGCGAGCGCGACGGCGAACGCGGTGTCCGCCACGGCATGACGCTCAAGCTCGAGACCACCATGCTCTCGATGCCGACCGAATTGTTGCTCGACGGTAACGCGTGGATCAGCGACGCGCGCGGACTCTCCGACTTCGAATTCCGCATGCGTTCGTTCGACGAACACGTCGTCAGCGCGTCCGGCAAGGCGGAGAACAACCGGCTCGCGCTCAACGTGCAGACGGCGGGGGAAAACTTCCCGCTCAGCATCCCGATGAACACCGATCTCCTCGTGCAGCCGAATTTCGGTTCTGTCCCGCTCAATTTGCCGTCGATCGAAGTCGGCGACGAGGTCTACATCGACGCGTTCGACCCGATGTCGCTTTCGAGCGGCACCGCGCGAATCAAGTGCGTCGGCACCGAGACCATCGAGTTCGAGGGCGAACGGATCGCGACGAAGATCCTGGAGACCGAGCTCAGCGGCGTGACAACCAAAACCTGGGTCACGCTCGACGAGCAGGTCATGCGCGTCGAGACACCCATGGGGCTGGTCCTGAAACGCATCACGCAGCGCGAGGCGCTCGAGGAACTCCGCCCCGGAGACGCCCGCGAACTCATCCACTCCGCGGCGATTCGGCCCGACGGCGCAAGGCCGTTCCGGGGCGCGACCCGGATGCATTTCACGGCGGACAAGCTGCCCGCCCAGGCGACGTTGCCCGAGGATGACCTGCAACAACGCCTCGCGGAAGGCGAATACGCCATCACGATGGCGGCGCCGCCCGCGGGGCCCGTCACGCTGCCGGAGCACGAGATGGACGACTACCTCGGCGGCGATCCGTTCGTGCAGACGGCCCACCCGCGCATCACGGCCGTCGCGCGGGAAATTATCGGCGCCTCCGAAGATCCGTGGGACAAGGCGCAGCGCATCTACCAGTGGGTATACACGCACATCGACAAGACGGCCGTCATCAGTCTGCCGTCCGCGCTGGATGTGCTCGCCACGAAGGAAGGGGATTGCAACGAGCACACCGTCCTCTACACGGCGCTCGCGCGCGCGGCCGGCGTGCCGACGCGCATGGCGATCGGCGTCGTGTGGAGCGAGGAACTCGACGGCTTCTATTACCACGCGTGGCCCGAGGTGTTCGCCGGCCACTGGGTACCCGTGGACCCCACGCTCGGCCAGCCCATCGCCGACGCGACCCACATCAAGCTGATCGAAGGGAGCATCGAGCAGTGGCCGCGCCTCACGCCCTACCTCGGGCAACTCGACATCAACGTCCTGGACGTCCGCTGACATGATTCACATCGACAGTCTCACGAAGCGGTTCGGCACGAAGATCGCCGTCGATTCGCTCAATCTGGAGATTGGCCAGGGCGAGTTCTTCTGCTTTCTCGGGCCCAACGGCGCGGGCAAGACGACCACGATCAAGGTGCTCACGGGGCTCATGCTGCCGACGTCCGGCACGGCGCGCATCGGCGGGTTCGACATCCAGCGCGAGCCAATCCGCGCGAAGGAACTCCTCGGCTACATCCCCGATCACCCGTTTCTCTACGAAAAGCTTACGGGCCGGGAGTTCATGTATTTCGTCGCCGGCCTTCACCGGATGAATGGGAACGGCTTGAAGGACAGCGTCGAGGAACTGCTCGAAATCTTCGAAGTACAGGCTGTGGGGGACCAGCTCGTCGAGAACTACAGCCACGGCATGCGCCAAAAACTCTCGTTCGCGTCGTGTTTCCTGCACCGCCCCAAGGTCGTCATCGTCGATGAACCGTGGGTCGGACTCGACCCGAAGAACATCCGCGCCGTGAAGAACTATCTCAAGCGCAAGACCGTCGAGGAAGGCCTCACCGTGCTCATGTCCACGCACACCCTGAGCATCGCCGAGGAAATCGCCGACCGCATCGGCATCATCAACCTCGGCAAGCTACTCTGCGTCGGCAAGGTGAAGGAAATCATGCAGCTCGAGCAGACCACGCCCACCTCGACGCTCGAGGACGTCTTCCTCGAACTGACCAAGGGCGACGAGGTCGCGTGACGGCGCTGCGGGCCATCCTCCGTGCGAAGGCGCGCATGGGCGCGCACGCGATGTCCGCATTGCGCCACGAGTCCTGGCTCAAGATCGGCGTCGTCGGCAGCGCCGCGATCGTGTTGTGGTTTGGCGCCTTGTACGGGTTCGCCGCGGGGTTCTACTGGTTGCGAAGCGAGGGGTTCTCCGGCGAGCCGCCCGAGGACGCGATCACGCTCGCCGAGATCCTCATGGCGCGGCTCCTGGCGATCTTCGCGCTCGCGCTGTTCTTCATGCTCACGTTCTCGAACGTCCTCATCGCGTTCTCGACCATGTACAAGGCGCGCGAGGTCCAGTACCTGCTGCAGGCACCCATCGGCTTCCGCACGTTTTTCCTCGCGCGGTTCGCCGAGTGCGTCAGCTTCAGTTCCTGGGCATCCGCCTACCTCGGCACGCCGTTGCTCCTCGCCTATGGCTACACCACCTCGGCGCATTGGGGCTACTACTTCGCCGCCGTCGTGTTTTACATCCCCTTCGTCGCCATCCCCGCCGCGATCGGGTCGATACTTACCTTCGTCCTCGCGCGCATCTTCCCGCGCCTCCCTCGCGTGATGCTCTTCGTCCTCGCCGCGGCGGCACTCGGCGGGTTGTTCGTCTATCTGCGGCAGAATTTCAGCGTCCAGCGCCTCGCCGAATCGTCCCTGGAACGCCTCATCCTTCAAACCACCGTGCAAACGCAGTCACCGCTCTTGCCGAGTTCCTGGGCGGCGGAGGGCGTCCTCGCCGCCGCCGCCGGCAACTACGCCAAGGTTATGTTCCTCTGGCTGCTCCTCGTCGCAAATGCGCTGATGGCCGTCTGGATCGCCGCCGAGGCCGCGCACTGGCTGTTCCTGCCGGGATTCAGCGCCATCCTCGGCGCCGACCGCACGAGCAAGCATCCCATCGGCCGCGGCATTCTCGGCCGGCTCGATAGCGCGCTCGGCTTCGTCCGCAACCCCACGCGCGCGCTCGTCGTCAAGGACATCCGGCTGTTCTGGCGCGACCCGATTCAATGGACGCAGTTCTTCATCTTTTTCGGGCTGATGGCGGCGTATATCGCCAACCTCGGCAACCGCTCGATGGAACTCGCCAGCCCGGCGTACCGAAGTTGGGTCGCCAGCCTCAATAGCGGCGCGTGCGCGTTGATTCTCGCCTCGCTCACCAGCCGGTTCATCTACCCGCTCATCAGCCTCGAAGGGTTCCGGTTCTGGATTCTCGGCCTCGCGCCGATCACGCGGCGCCAGCTCGTCTGGCAAAAGTTCTGGCTCAGCGTCGCGACCACCGCGCCGTTCACGCTTGGCATCTCGGGCCTGTCATGCTTGTTGCTCAAGGTCAGCACGCTGCATTTCGCCGTCACGATCTACACCATCGTCTGCGCGAATTTCGCGCTCGCGGGACTCGCCGTCGGGCTCGGCAGTCTCTATCCCAACTTCGAGGAGGACAACCCCGCGCGCATCGTCTCCGGCATGGGCGGCACGCTCAATTTCCTGCTCAGCGTCGCCTACATTACGCTTGTGCTCGGCAGCCAGATGCTCGTGTTGCAGTGGCACGCCTTCCGCGGCGAGGACGATCCCAGCCCGTATTTCGCGCCCGTGCTTGCCGTAGTCCTCGTCGTCAACACCGTTCTGAGCGTGGCGGCAACGCTGGTGCCGATGCACGTCGGGCTGCGCAACCTCACCGCGACGGAGTTTTAATCCTATTCGAGCCGCAAATCCGCGAGCGGGTCCAAACCCTCGGGCACGGCGCGCGGCCCGAGCAGCCGCGAGAATTCCTCGCCGACTTCCGCCGTCGCCGTATCCGGATCGAGCGTCCCGTTGAAGCCGGCCTTCTCCAGACGCCGGATGTTCCCACGGCCTTCCGTCAGCATGAGTATCGGGATATCCCGCGGCACCGTCGGATCGCCGCGCAGCAGTTCGCAGGTCTCCCATCCGGAGTACGGCACGAGACTCTCCGACAGGAGCACCATCGCGACATTGTTCAGGACGACGTCTTCGACCACGTTCTCCGTGGTGAACAGCGGCAGGGGAGTGTGCCCGAGCGATTCGACCGTCCCCGAGACCATCGACACCACTTCGGCGTCGCTCGACACGATGAGAATGACCGCCATGAACACCCCCGCTGATGGCCGGTCAGCTGAATACGCCGTACCCGGCGTCGTCTATTGTACCGTAACTTCTTGACTTGGAATGAGATCTGAACGTAAACTGCGCATTCTGTAACGGTGCCCTGGATTCGCAAATAGTCCGAACCCATAACGTTCCATTACCCACTCGCCCGACGCATCGTGAATCGAATCGTCCCCATACTCATGGCGCTGATCGCCGGCGTCCCCGCGCTGAACGCGCAGGAGCCGGAACCGGCCTCTGACTCCACGGCGGAGCAATCGAGCGAAGCGGACAAGAAGCCGGGCGGTCAGGCCGAGCAGCCTAAGGTCGTCGAAGCGCCCGGCGATGTCCTCATCCTGACGACCGGCTCGCGCATGACGGGCGTCCAGATCCTCCGTACGACGCCGCAGTTCTACGAGGTCGAGGTCGTCAAGGACGTCATCGTGCAGGTCCCGCGCCGGCAAGTGCGCGCCGTCGAGTACGACGACATCGACCCCGCGCGCGAACAGTTGTTGCGCGATCTGTTCCCGGAACAACAGGAAGTCACCATCGAAACGGGCGAGCGCGTGACCAGTGCGCTCCGCGACAAACTGATGTCGCCGGTCACGACGGAGCCGCTCAGCTACAAGAACAAGGACTTCGTCGAAGTCCTCGAAGAGATCAAAACCAGGCTCGGGGTGAATCTCAAGGTCGATCCGTCCGTTCAGGCCCTACAACCGCGCCGCCGGAACTGGACAATTGACATCGCTCCGGAACGCACGCTGCTCGCGTTGTTGCGGGAAGACCTCGTCGGCGCGTTCGACTTCGTTGTGGTCAAGTTCGAGTTGGACAAGATCATCGTCATCACGAAGGACGCAGCCCAGAACCCGGCCGTCACGCCGGAACCCGCCGCTGCCCCGGCGGTTCCGCAGAACCTGCTGAATAACTAGCGCCCCGCGGTTACTCTTCCTCGTCGTCCTTCGCAGGTACGTCCGCGTCAACTTCTTCCGCGTCGTCGTCTGCGGCCGCCGCGGGCACATCGTCCTCGCCTTCGGCCTCGGTGTCGTCCGCCGACGTTGTGTCCACCTCGTCCGCCGGCTCGAATTCGTCCGTGTCGTCCACGTTCCCGCCGGAATCGGGCGTCGTCAGGGTATCCAGATCCGGCGCGACGGTCTCGTCGTCGTACATCGTCAGTTTGGGCACGTCGGCCTCGATCGGCGCGCGCGCGCGTTTGCGCTTGAGCGCGGGCTTCTTGCGCGGCGCGGCCTGCGCCGCGTCGTACCCCACTTGTTCAAGATATTCGCCGTGACAATCCTCGCAGGCGTTGCCACTCTTGACCTTCTTGACGCCCCACTCGACAAATTTGCGGCCGCACTTGGTGCAACGGAACTTGACCGCCATGCACTCACCTCACGCGTTGATGAAAAACCAGGGATTCCCCGAGAAACCGGCGGAGTATAACAAAAGGGGTTCCCGGTTAAAACCCCGCTTTCTCAGCTCCTGCGGCGTCAGCTCCGCCGCGGACGGAGCGCCGCGGACGCCACCCCAGCGAGCGTCAGGATGACCGCGCCGGCCGCCGCGAACGCCAGGCCGGGCGACCGCTCGACCCCCACGCGCAGGGCATCGAATCGGCCGAGCACGCCCGGCACATTCTCGATCACCCAACCCGGCACGTCCACCGTCTGCACGAATAATCCGAGCACGACCACGAATAGCGCGGCCGATCCTGTGCCCAATGCCGTTGCGAAACGCAGCAGGCCGCGCCGACGCTCGAGCAACGCCGCGTAGTACAACCGCGCCTCGACGCGCCGCGCGAACCCGTCCGACGCGCGGGTCTCGGAACCGTCCGGGCGTAGCGCGCGGGTGATGGCACGCTCGAGCGCGTCGTCGTCACGCTGATCCATGGCCGCCCCCCAACTCGCTTTCCACCAGCGCGCGCAGTTCCTTGCGCGCGCGGAACATCCACGTCTTCAGCGTGCCGACGGGAATGCGCATCGCGGCCGCGATCTCTTCGTAAGGTGCCTGTTGCAGGTAATACATAGTTACGATCGTCGCGTATCGCTCCGGCAGCCGGGTCACGCAATGCCGGACGATTTCGGCCAACTCCTGATCGCCCGCGGCCGCCTCCCGCGAGGGATGCGGCGCATCGTCCAGCGGCACCTCGCCGCGTTTGCCGCGCCGGGCCAGTTCCGTCAGGCACACGCTCGACGTCACGCGGTACATCCACGTCGAGAATCGGCAATCGCCCCGAAATCCCTTCAGCAGGCGGAACCCCTTGAGAAACGCCTCCTGCGCCATGTCCTCCGCCAGCGCCGGGTCCTTCATGTACCGCAGCGACAAGCTGTATACCGTGTGCTGATGCCGCCGCACGAGTTCCGAAAACGCGTCCGCGCGCCCGCGCTTGACCTGGCGCACCAACGCCTCGTCGCTTACTTCTCCTGGCGCTTCCGGCATCCGCAGCGACATGCCCCTTATTGCGAGAGCACCCATGCCTAATTCCTCGATAGTTTGATACTGCCATTGGCGCTGTGGAGCGTCAACAGCATCTCGCCCGAACCCGAGACGCCCCGATACGCGCCCGAGCCCGTCGCCAGTCCGGCAACGACCTCGTCCCCGAACACGCGTCCCCGATCCGCCACCGCGTCGAGCGTGAATCCGCTACGGCGCGGCAGGTCGATTTCGACATCGCCGTTCTCGCTGCGCAGCACGGCCGCCGCGACCGTCGGCCGGACGATGTCCGCGCGCACGTTCCCGTTCATCGAGACCGCCGTCAGTTGCCCCGCGATCACCTCCGCGTCGATGTTCCCGTTCACGGTCTCCAGCGTCGCCGGCTCGCGCGAGCCAATGAGCCGCAACCGGCCGTTCGTACTGCGCGCGACGACCGGACCCGCCGGCTCATAGATCGCCACGTCCGCGTTGCTGCTCTCGATTCGGACTTCGCCGCTGCCCTTGGCGACCCAAACGTTGCCGTTCACGCCATTGACTCGCACGCCGGCCGCCTCCGGCACCTCCACGTCGTACTTCACCAGCGCCGCGATCCCCTGCGGCCAGTCGTCGGGCAACGACTGCAGATGAAGCGATTCGGAAGTGGACTCGACGATCATCACACGGGGGAGAAGCGCTTGTAGATCCACGGTGGAATCCGCGCCGTCAGTGCGATAGAGCCGGATGTCCGCGCGCACCGAGCACAGGCCGTCCGACCCGCGATCGCGCGGCGTCACTCGTACCGACCCATCGCCCGTCTCCATCACCAACTGCGGCGCGCACGGCACTTCCACCACGCGTACCGCGGTCGCGTCCGCGGGGCCGACATAGGGGGGGAGGTATCCCGCCACGCCCTCGACGACAAAAACGCCGATCGCCAGCGCGAGCGCCGAGGCCGTAATGAGGCTCTGGAGAGACTTGGGCATTGCCACCTAGACCCCAATTCTCAGGGCCTGGTTTCACCCGTGAAACCGTTCCCGCCTGGGCACGGTCAAACGGGCGATGAACCCTGTCTTTCCGATGATGATCGCCCTCGCGCTCGGCACCTTCTCCGTTTACCGCGTCGCGCGCGACATCGTCCGCGTCATCCGCGCGGATCGCGCCCGCCGTAGCGGCCTGGAGAGGCTGGTCCGCGACCCGATCGACGCCTCGCGCGACCCCGGCAACTCGCCCGCGGCGCTGGATCGGGCCGTGTCCGCCGCAGTTCGGGAGGACCTCACCCTCACCGGCGCGACGCTCGCGTCGATCAGCGTCGCGGCCGTCTTTGTGGGCCGGAGCATCGGCTACGGGGAATGGGCCGTGGGCCTCTACACCGCGGGACTCTGCGGCATCGTGGCGGGCGTCGCGCTCGCACTCCTCGGGGGCGTCCTACACGTCATCAGCCGCCCACTCGCGCGCGCACCGCGCAATGCTTCCCGCTAAATATAGACCCGCCACCGCAGCACGTGCTACAGTACCAGCCTGCCCACGCGCTCGTAGCTCAGTGGATAGAGCACTGGCCTCCGGAGCCAGGTGTCACAGGTTCAAATCCTGTCGAGCGCGCCATTCCTTCGCCTGAACCCCTCTCGGACCCCAGTTCTCGGTAACTCCTGGACCGCCGGGGCCGGTGTGATACAATTCGCATATGAACAGTCGGTCTGTTCGCAAAACCGTCATCGTCCTCACCGACGATGAAACTCGGCAGTGGCACGCGATCTTCAGCCGCGAACTGCGGGACCATCATCGCGCGCATATCCTCGAACGCTGCGAGCAGCAGACTCGCGCGGCAGGCAGCACCGAGTACGTCGTCTACGACGCATACGAATCCTGTGTCGCGAAGGGACATGTGACACCCGCAGCGTGATTCGAGAACCCACACTAGGACTTCTGAACGTAATTGCAACCCGGTGGGTTGCCAGAAATTGGCTGGGGGTTGAGCGAAGCGGTACCTCCGGTATTCGATGACAACCTGAACCGACCTTGAAGGGGTCGCGGAGACCCTTGGAATCGGCGCGAGTAATCCCGCGCGAACGCTCTAGACAGCGGGCGGGAGGTTGTCCGGATTTCGTACGGGGACCAATCCGCGGATGGTCTCGCGTAACTCATCGAAGTCGCAAGGCTTGAGTAGGGTGGCATTCGCGCCGACCTGTCTCGCTCGTTCGAGGTTGGCGTTCAGCGAGATTCCGCCCCGGCCAGATAACGCGACGATTTTCGCTTCGGGATGGCGGCGGCGCAACACGCGAATGGTTTCGATCCCTTCGGAGTGCGGCATGATCAAATCCGTCACCAGCACGTCCGGACGATGTTTCTCGAACAGTTGCAGGCCGATCTCGCCATTTTCGGCCTCGAGCACGTCATGGCCGTCGCGTTCCAATGCGAGACGCACTGCCTCCCGCATCAGTTCCTCGTCGTCCACCACCAATACACGTGCCATGACTACTCCGCTACCGCAAACCACGCAATTCGCCCTATGGAAGCTTAACAGCAATCTTCCAAATCCCGCAACGGTATTCGTTGCAAATTCCGGGTGCGCATGGGGTTAAATAGGGTCGAACCGGCCCGCATCCGGCCATGGAGGGAGGAAGGCCATGAGCGACCTGCGCTATCCCATCGGAAAGTTTCAAATGCCCAAGGTTGTCTCGCCGGAGGAGCGAGCGGGCTATGTGGAATCGATCGCGCGACTTCCGAAGGATATCCGGAGCGCGGTCGCCGGGCTCAGCGATGCCCAACTCGACATGCCGTACCGTCCGGGAGGCTGGACCGTCCGCCAAGTCGTGCACCATCTCCCGGACAGCCACGTGAACAGTTACGTGCGGTTCAAACTCGCCCTCACCGAGGACACGCCGACCATCCGCCCTTACATGGAAGAGCGGTGGGCGGAACTACCCGAGGCAAAATCTGGCCCGATCGATCTTTCGCTCAACCTCCTTGACACCCTGCATCACCGCTGGTCCGTGTTCCTTCAGGCGTTCACATCAGACGATTACGCCCGCACACTCGTCCACCCAGAGCTTGGGGTGTTCCGCCTGGAACAGTTGCTCGCGCTCTACGCGTGGCACGGGAAGCACCATGTAGCGCACGTCACTGAACTGCGAAAACGGGAAGGCTGGTGAGACTGTGTCTCGCCGATATCCGCCCTTCGACATGCGCAAGAAACGCACGTCTCAAAATCGATCCGTCGTCGGGAACTTTTACGTACTATTCGGGAATTCTATTGACTAGGGGTGAGGGGTCTGATAGGATATCGCACAGGGGGCAAGTGCATCTCTCGGTATTCCCGTCGAACCGCGTCCGGTCAAAATTGCATCGGCGCCATTTTTGGAGGTAAGGACATGCTCTACAAGCAGGTGAAGTGTTCCACCTTGTTGGTTACGTTATTGTGCGCGTCCGTACTCGGCATGGGCTGCCGTAACAACGAAGCGCCTATTCTCGATCCCGTGATCAGCGACAACACCGGCGGTCAGAATCGCGATGGCGGCACCAACCCGACCGGGCTACCGGAGTTCGACGAAAACACGCTGTTCAGTCCGGATCGCGGCTTGGAAGTCATTTATTTCGACTACAACAGCTTCGCGCTCCGCTCCGACGCGCTTGCGGCGCTGGACCGCAATGCGGCGAAGATCCGCCAGGTGCCGAACGTCATGATCCAGATCGAGGGTCACTGCGACGATCGCGGCACGCAGGAGTACAACCTCGCCTTGGGCGAAAAGCGCGCTCTCGCGACCCGTGAACATCTGGTGAAGCTCGGCATCCCCGGCGATCGGATCATCACGATCAGCTACGGCGAAGAAATGCCGGCCATCCAGGGTTCCGGTGAGAGCGTGTGGGCGCAGAACCGCCGCTGCCAGTTCAACCGGGCGATGTAACGTCGGCCGTCCGGCCCGCTCGTTAACGGAAGGAGGTTCGGCGTCATGCTGCTTCGGAATGGTTTCGCCCTCGCTTGCGTGGGCGTGGTGTTCGTCTCGCCGGGATGCGCCTCAGGCGCGCCCAGCGGCGACGAACTCCGGAACACGATTTATTCGACGCACCGCATGGTGCAGAACCTCGATGCGAACCTCTCCGGAACGGTCACGGACCTGACGCAGACCGCCGCGACGCTGACCGCGCGCATGGATGCGACGGATCAGGAGTTGCGCAATCTGTCGAGCCTCGCGGCGGAGAATCAGCGGCGGCTCGAGCGCCTGCAAGCCAGCGTGGATTCGCTGACCTCGACGCTCTACCGCCATTTCAATCTGTCCGCTCCGGCGCCGATCGCGTCGCCGTCGTTTACGCCGGGGGCGTCGCCGAGTACCGGGGCCGCTCCGCGCGGCGGCGTGGTGGTCCAGCCGCCGGTGCAGACCCTGCCGCAGGCAGTTCCGCCGTCCGGCCAGGTCCAGCCGCAGGTCGTCTCGCCCGCTCCGCAGCCCGTGCCGGGCGGCGTCTCGGCCGAGGCGCCGGCCCCGCTTGAGTCCACGGGTGTCGTACCGCAGACCGCACCGCCCGTGAACACGCTGCCGCCGGTCTCCGCCGCGCCGCAGCAACCGGGTACGGACGAAATCACGCATTACCGCGCCGCGCAGCAGTTGTACGCGCGCGAGGATTTCACGAACGCGCTCAAGCAGTTCGGGGAACATTTGCAACTCTTCCCGAACTCGTCCAACGCCGCGAACGCCACCTACTGGAAGGCGCATTGTTACTTCAAGCTGGGCGACTATCCCCAGGCCATCATCGGCTTCGAGGATCTCCGGTCGAAGTACCCGACCAGCGATAAGGTGCCGACCGCCATGCACAACCAGGCCGTCGCCTACTCGCGCCTCGGTCAGAACCAGCGCGCAATCGAGTTGTTCGAGATGCTCATCCGCGACTACCCGAACGACCCCGCGACCGTGGGCGCCCAACAGAAACTGGATCAGCTTCGGGTCTAACCCGCTCAATTCGCTACACTACGTGGCCGCGCAGCACGCCCTGCGCGGCCACATTTGTCATCTTCGGAAGTTGAGGAGTCGGTCGTGCGGTTCTTGCTCGGTATGGACGTGGGAGGGACCAAGACCCACTGTCTCATTGCGCGCGAGGACGGTGCCATCGCCGGCTTTGGCGCGGCAGGCTGCGGGAGCTACGAATACCACGGCGTCGGCCCGGCGCTCGTCGAGAACCGGAAGGCGGTCGAGGCCGCGCTCCACTCCGCCGGGATCACGATGGTGGAGATCGCCGGGATCGGGCTTGGAGTCGCCGGCGCCGATCTCCCGCCGGACTTCGCGATGCTCGAGCGCGAAGTGTATACGCCCCTTTTCGGCGCGATCCCGCGGGTCTTCAAAAACGACTCCTTCGCCGCGCTCCGGGGCGGCACGCGCGACGCATTTGGCATCGCCGTTGCCTGCGGCACCGACTCGGTCTGCGCCGGCATCGACCGCGCCGGAACGGAGACGCGCGTCGGCGGGTTCGGTCCCGAATTCGGCAACCGGTGTTCGGGGCGCCTTATCGGCCGCGAGGGGCTCATGGAGGTCTGGCGCGCGCGCGAGGGCATCGTCCCGCCCACCAAGATGACGGAACTGTTCGTCGCTCGTGCCGGATGCAAGGACGTGGACGACATGTTTTTCGCCTTCTACACCGGCAGGCTCAAGTACGAAGACATCGAACCGATGGCCGCGATCGTGTTCGAGGCCGCCGTTGCGGGCGATCCGGCGGCGCATGGTATTCTCAGCACGGGCGGTGCGTTCCTCGCCTCGATGGTCAATGCCGTCGCGCGCAAGCTCCGCATGACGCGGGACGCGTTCGACGTGGTCATGGCCGGCAGCGTCTTCCGCGGCGAGGGCACGGCGCTCATCGATGCGTTGCGCGCGGGCGTGATCGCGGAGTGCCCCGGCGCGCGCTGCATCCTGCCCGTGTTCCAGCCCGTCGTCGGAGCCATGTTCATGGGCTACGACGCGGCGGGGGTGCCGGTTGCCCCACGACTGACGGAGATAGAGCGCAGTCTTGACGCCGCCGAGGCGCGGTTCGGGATTCAACTGCGAGGAGAGCGATAACAATGTTTCAGTACGCGATCCGGTCTGTGGCCGTTCTGGCTCTGTTCCCGCTGGCCCTGTTGGGCTGCTCCGAACCGGCGCCGCAAGGCGATCAGGCGTCCAGCGCGCAGGAGGCATTCGCACGCACGGTCCGCGGCACGCCGCCGGCCGAGGAATCGACGCCCGCCGACCCGTCCGCCGCCGCGCGAATTGAACTCCAGACTGCAAAGTTCGACATGGGCCTGATCGAGAACGATCGTACCTCTGAACAACGTATGAAAGTATTCAACCGTGGGAACGCCCCGCTGAAAATTTCACATGTTTCTACCTCTTGCGGCTGCACCACGGGCGAGATGGCGTCGAACGTCATCGCGCCGGGCGAATCCGCCGACCTCATCATCCGGGTCGATCCTGCAAAGATTCCGGGATTCTTCGCGGAGAAAGTATTGACCGTATTCAATAACGATCCGTCCAATCCGCAGCCGACGGTGAACGTTGTTTCGCACGTCAAGCCGGAGGCGACATTTACGCCGGACATCCTCGATTTCGGCCAGATCGCGCTGGGAGAATCCAAAGAGGTAACAACGACGATCCGCCAGCAGCAGGAACCGGCGCTCGCCATCGCCGGCGCCGCGCTCGGGCGCGACCTCCCGTTTATCGAGGTCAAGTACGATGCCGTCCCCGAGGAGAAGTGGACCACCCCCGGCAAGCGAGAGTACACATTGACCGCCCGCGTGACCCCCGACGCGTTGGTCGGCGTTTACGACGAGTGGATCTGGGTCAACACGAATATCAAGCGCTACGCGAATATCCCGGTCAAGTTCAAGGGCGAGATCGTCGGGCCTTACGCCGTCAGCCCGCGCAACGTCGCCCTGCGCGCCGTCATCCCGGGCACGCCGATGGAGGGCGTCCTCAGCATCACGTCCGAGAAATCCCTAAAGATTCTCGAAGTGTCCAACACGAACAGCGCGGTTACGGTCAACCACCGTCCCGGCGGCATCCCCAACTCGTTTGTGTTCGATGTCACGGTGCCACAGCGCACCCCATCACGCGCGTTGCGCGATACCTGGACCATCAAGCTCGACGCGGACGGCAAGGAATTCACCGACACGGTCCTTGTCACGCTCATCCTCTCGCGAGAATAACGGATGCCGGGGGCGGGGGTGAGGGAGCGCGACGGGCTGGCCGGGCGGCTGCGCGAGTTCGGCCAGGACCATCTGCTGCGATTCTGGGACGAGCTCGACGCCGCGCAACGCGCGACGCTCTCGGCGCAAATCGCGCAGATCGACCTCGAACTCACACAACGCCTGATCGATGCGTGGATCAAGTCCACGCCGTCGCCGGAGCACTTCTCGCGCATCGAACCTGCGAACGTGATTCCGCTGCCCACGCCGGACCGGCCGGACGCTCGCGCGGCGTGGGACGCGGGCGAGGCGGCCCTGCGCGCGGGGCGCGTCGGCATTGTGCTCGTCGCCGGCGGCCAGGGCACGCGTCTGGGGTTCGACGGGCCGAAAGGTACGTTTCCCATCGGCCCGGCCACCGGCCGGACGCTGTTCCAGTACCATGCCGACCGCATCCTCTACGCGCAGGACCGGTACGGGTGCACGCTTCCGTGGTACATCATGGTCGGCGAGACCAACGAGGCCGCCACGCGCGAATACTTCGCCGCGAACGGCTACCTCGGCCTCGACCCGGCCAACGTCCGCTTCTTCAAGCAGGCCATGATGCCGACCGTCGGCGAGGACGGCCGCATCCTGCTCGAATCCAAGTCGCGCGTCGCGATGAACCCGAACGGTCACGGCGGGTGCATCCCCGCGCTCGTCGAGAACGGCATCCTCGACGACGCCCGCGCGCGCGGCATCGACCTCCTGAGCTATTTCCAGGTCGACAACTGGGCCGTCAAGCTCGCCGACCCGTACTTCATCGGCTACCACGTCCTCGGCGACGGCCAGATGTCGTCCAAGGTAAAGCGCAAGTCGACCCCGCGCGAGGCGTCGGGCGTGTTCTGCGTCTGCGACGGCCGGGTCCGCGTCATCGAGTACACCGAGCTCGACATCTATCCCGCGCTGCTCGAGACCGACGCGAACGGCCGCCTCGTCCATTTCGCCGCGAACGCCGGGATACATGTCCTCGATGTCGAGTTCGTCGATCGCGTGTACCGCGACTACAACCGTTTCCCGTGGCACTGCTCGCACAAGAAGGTCGCGCACATCGACGCCACGGGCCAACTCGTCAAGCCGGAGAAACCGAACGCGTACAAGTTCGAGACGTTTGTGTTCGACGCACTCGGCTACGCCACCGGACGCCCGATCGCGATGGAGATCGACGTCAAGACCGAGTACGCCCTCTCTAAGCAGATGGACGGCCCGGGCGGCGTCACCGAGGCCCGCCAACTCATGCACGACTACTGGGGCGGCTGGCTCGAAGCGGCCGGATGCCCGCGCGACCTGTCCGGCATCGACATCGAAATCAGCCCGCGCTACGCCGCGACCCAGGCCGAATTTGTCCAGAAGGCAAAGCACCTCCGCTGGCCCGCCTCGGGCAACATAGCGATCGGCCCCGACGGCGCGTTCCTGTGACCCGTACTACGCCTCGGTGACGGCGTTCTGGCGGGATTCGGGTTGGCGGTCGCGGGTGGGGCGGCGGTGGGGGGAGTGGTCGCTGGTGTCGGTGGCGAAGAAGGCTCCGTGGATGGCGGCACCGAGGCGTTGAGGCGGATCTGGAGCGAGTCGACGAACTCGTGCAGGCCGACTTTGAGCACGTCGTTGATCCGCGAGCACGCGATCAGCCCCCAGCCCGATTGACGCGTTCAATCTACGTCATTTGATCTCCGCCATTTTCCCGGTACACTGGTCGGCGACGTGTCGTTGCGGCTGCAACCTTCAGGGCGGGACTCCATGCACAACTCCGGAACACTCCACGCGTTCGCAAGTTTGTTGATTGTCACCGGCTGCGCGGCGGCGGCGTCCGCGGAGGCGCCAGGGTTCACGCAGGCGCAGGCGGCCGCGGGGCGCACGGCGTTCCGGCAGCATTGCGCGATCTGCCACGGCGAGCGGCTCGAGGGCAAGGACCTCGCGCCGG
>CAYUZD010000030.1:0-16377 GCA_964449475.1 uncultured Nitrospirales bacterium | reverse complement strand
GCCGCGAAACGTTGCCAGCCACTGAATGCCGATGTACGGGAAGTCCATGAAGCCCGGCGCGTCGACGTTCTCCCAGGTCGCGCCGTCGCGCGTCATCATCAGCTGACCACCGTGCGCGGAGAGCGTCTTCACGCCCGGCAAAAAGTACATCGCCGGATCGGTCTGCATCGCGCCGATCGTCGCGACGAAGAGCGCGCCGTCCAGCGTCACCATGCACGTCGTGTACCAGTTCGCGGCGTCGCCGAATCCGGCGGTCGCGACGCGCTCCCAACCGGCAAACGGAACGGAGTTGGAAGGTGCCGCGCGCCACACCTCGATCCCTTGGGTCTGGTTCCACGTGCCCGCGTAAATCTTCCCATCGAGTTCCGCGAGGCCGCAGATGTTGTGGTTGCGCGCGTTTCCAAACCCGTTCGCGTTGACCTGTTCCCATTGCGTGAACGGCGCGGCGAGGTTCCCGTCGGTGCGCCATAACTGCGTGCCCTCGGTCAACCGCGTGTCGCGCGCGGACTCCGTCCCGACGTACAAGTATCCGCCGTAGTCGAGCATCATCGTCGAGTCGGTATTGACCTTGGAGCCCCACGCCTTCGGGATCACCATTTCCCACGTGCCGGTGTCGCCCGTCGCGCTCCGGAACAACTCGGAATCCTCGATGAAGTTGAAGCACCCCGCGTACAGCCGGCCGTCGAAGGGCCGCAGGTGCGTGAATCCCCAGTTCCGCGGGTTTCCAAGGCCGCCCGTGTCGCGACGGTCTCCCACGTGATCGAGGCGGCGTCGGCCGAGTCGGCCCGCGCGCGGTACATCGCCGCGCCCTTCTGCTGGTTCCACGTGCCGGCGTACAGGTGCTCGCCGTACCACACGAACCCCGCGACCGTGAAGTCCGCCGCGCCGCCGTGAATCCCCGGTTCGCTGATCCGCTCCCACGCCTCGCCGTCCCTCGACCGGTAGATGATCGTCCTGCTTGCGTGTTCCACGTGCCGAGGTAGAACCAGTCGCCGTGCGCCGTCATCCGTCCGACGCCGGCGTTGTTCGGATCGCCGAACCCGGTCCCGTCGATCAGGCGGAGCCGCCACGCGTCTTCGGCGCGGGCGACGGAGCACATCGCGAGAATCGCGCACATCGCGATGAACGAACCGGGCCTCATCACGATACGGTGGTCTCCTCGCGGTCGAGATCCTTCGCTGTCGCTCAGGATGACGGTGGCATGGTCAGTCGTCGCCGCTCGTTTCGGTCGATGCATCCGAATCGGCCAGCGTGTACCGGAAAAACATCATCATCATCTCGTCGGTGGTCGGTTCGCCCCACATGACGTCGATCGACGGATCGGGGTTAAACGGATTCCCCGACGAATTGTCGAAGAAGGCGCGCGCACGAAGGACGGATCCCTTCGGCAGCGCGATCGGGACCATGGGTTCATACGTCGTCTGCCAGTTGAAGTCGTATCGCGGCACGTCTAGGATGTCGAGTCGCGATCCGTCGGGCAGGTCCGCCCAAGCCTCGAAACTCTTCCCGCGCAGGTGCATGTGCGGCGACATGGCCGTTACCAGAATGTCCTCGCGGATCGGCATCTGCGCGGCCACTTCGTGGTGCGCGGCGCCGGCGGGAATCCTGAATTGGCAATTGTCCACGGCGCCGCCCAGCAACTGCCGCTGCACGGGACCCTTCGCTAGCCGCACGCCCACTTTCGTCCGGTCGCGTGCTTCCTCGCCGGTTTCCTTGTGGTAATGGACTTGCAGCAACAGTGATGCGCCCTTCGGCAGGCGGATGCCTTCGCCCTCGGCCAGCACGAGCGCCCCGCCGCCCGGCAGGAACCCGCCCACGCGCCCGAGCGGTTCGCCCTGCGGGCCGACGCCCTCGCCCGACATGTTTCGCGGGTTGCCCTTGTCGTCACGGTTCCGCTCCCGCGCCTCCGCGAGTTCCTTCGCCGCTTCCGGCGACTGTTTGTAAAGTCCGGACGTCTCAAATACGTTTACATGGTGCACGACCTCGCGGTTGCCCGGCCGCACTTCGACCGCGTCGATCCATACGTCCTCGGCCAGGTTCATCGGCACGACGAGATACCGGTACTCGTCGATCAGGTCGGCGGGCAGCACCTGCTCCTGAACGAGTGGGAACACGAGATCCGGTTCGCCCATCGTCCAGCCGTCCGCCCATGCCGCCGGCGGCGGGAGATCCGCGGGGTCGCCCTCGTTCGCGCCCTGATCCACCCATGACACGATCGCCTCGATCTCTGGGTCGCTCAGGCTTCGGTCGTTCTTCCACGCGCCGACGGCGGGATTCGCGTGCCACGGCGGCATTTCGCGCGCGGACACCTTCTGCCGGATCTGCTTCGCCCAGGGCCGCACCTCTGCAAAACTAAGCAGCGACATCGGCGCGGCCTCGCCCGGCCGGTGGCACGTCTGGCAATGTTCCTGAAGGATTGGCGCGATCTCGCGCGAATACGTCACGCGCGGCGATGTGTTTTGCGCGACGGCGGCCGGCGATAGGGCGAAAAAAAAGAGCATGACCATTAACTTGAATCGCGGCATTCGGAGTACTGGCGTCATGATGCGCGTCGCCTCCCTCGGCTCGGTCACCGGATCGATTCTAGCCGCCCCCGCGAACGCCCGCAACGGGCCCGCGATTCAGCCCTCCGCCGCCGCCGGCCGCGGCGTCACTCCGTCCGGCTCGCCTTCCCAGCGCACTCGGTGAAAGTCGAATCCTTCATGCAGTTCAGGTTTGATCACCTCGAAATACGGCGAAATATCGAAGTCGCGCGGCGTGAACAGGCTGTGATGCCGGATATGCATGATCTCGCTGTAGACCTGTTCTCCGAACGGCGTGGACAACAGCTCGCGCGTCACGTCCGGGAGAATGGGATACCGGATGGATTGAAATGCTTCGGCGACCAGCGACGAACAGATCGCGCGGGTCGGATCGCCGCTGCCGAAGGCGAGCAGGCGCCGGCGCCATGCGTTCGGAACGGGCGGCCGCTGGATGAGGTAGCGCGCGAGGTCGAACACGTTGCGCAGATTGTACCGGTGGCCGATTCGCGCGACGGCAAACCCGGTGAGCCGCTCGACCTCGTCCGCCGACAAACCGACCGGGCGGCAGATGCGCGTGTGGTACTCCGTGTACTTGCTCAGCGGCACCGCGCACACGCCCTGGTTGATGTCCGCCTCGACCAGCACCAGCGGTTCACCGTCGGTCGTGGTCCGCCCCGGCAACTCGCCGACGCACAGCGCCGCGTGCGACCACGTCGATTGCGTGAGGTACTTTACCGCGATGCTGAACCGCGTGTTGCCCTCGACCAACAACACGTCGCCCGGCCGGATGGACTGGCGCAGGGCGTTTGGCCGCGTTGTGGCGGCCAGTTCCCCTGTGTGCAGCCGCTTCGACAGGAATCGGGCGAGCATTCGCCCCGCCAGATGCATGGCCATGTGCAATCGCTCCCGAATCGGACCCAAGCCGCGGCGATATCCCGCGTACTCAGGATACGTCCCGATTCGCCACGAATCCCAACCCGGAGGCGGGACGATCGCGCACTAGCGGCCCGCACGGCGCTTTGATATAAGGTGTCGCCGATATAGAAGGGAGCGACCGCGTGGACATCGATTCCATTGCAACGCTCGTCGGGTTACAGCGGGGACATCTCGATACGATCCCCGGGACCGACGTCCGGCCCAGCCCGATCCACGGCCGCGGATTGTTCGCGCGCACCCGCATTCCCGCGGGCCGCGTGCTGGTGCGGCTGGACGGCCAGCGGCTGGCGATTGACGATGCGCCCGGGGCGCTCGAGGCGCTCGAGTGGAACGCCGTCTCAACGTCCGAACTACTCGTCCGGCCGATACGGACCAGCTACGGGTTCGTGAATCATTCGAGGACGCCGAACGTCCGCATCGATCCCGCCTCGTTCGATATGATCGCGATGCAGGAGATCGCGCCCGACGCGGAACTACTCATCAACTATCTCGACCAGCCACTCCCGGACGCCTATCTGCGCCTGCCGGCGGCGGAGTACCTGCGCGGATGAATCATTATCAGTTCATCACGATCTCGCCGCTCACCATCAAGTGGAGCGACGCCGTTCAGCTTCGCAGGACCGCGCGGCGCGTTTGGGGCGGGGCCGGCTTCGACCCCGCGTTGTCCGTGACCGAGACCGGGGGAGGCGTCCCGTTTCTGGAGTGGAACGCCGAGGCCTACGCGAACTCGACGGACTACTCGATCGAAAACGCGAAACTCGTCCGGCGGTTTCCCGTTTATTGGGTGCGCTTCGACGTGTTCAACCGCGCCGCCTTCGACGCGTTCTGCGCGTCGCACGGTGTCTCCGGCACTCTCGGTGCGCACGTGCTCGTTGGACGGAACGGCAGTGTCTGTTTCGTGACGGCGTTCGACTTCAAGGGAATCGAAGGCGCCGCGCCGTTCGACCAGCGCGACATCCGGGCGTTGTACGAGCGCGTGTTCCACGATGCGGGCAACCTCGCTGCGCTCGACGCCTTCGTCGCGGGACCCGTCCTGCGGCCGTTTGCCGGCGGGGGCCGCGTACCCGCCGCCGCGCCGCGCGAAGTTGCCACGCATCTCGTCACGGTCTGTGTCGACGGTGGTGCGGCTGCAGCCAGGGCGCTCGCGGCGGTGCACGCCGAGGAGGAAGGCAGCGGTCAGTCCCTCGTGGATCAGCTCGCGCAGTCCGCCGACACCGTGGACTACCTGCGGTTCGGCTGGAGCTACACGACGATGGTGCTCAAGTCGCACACGAAGGAGATTCTGTTCGTCAACCTGATGATCATGATGCAGTGCCTGTGGTTCGCGCAGAAGACGCTGCGGGAAGAACTGGCCAGTTTCGACTACGAGACCCCCGGGATCCGAAGCGACCGGTCCGTTGCCGTGCAACTTGAGGCGCTCAATATCGAGCGCACGTTCGCGGGAAACGAGGTGGAGGACTTCCGTGCCAATCTTCAGCCGTGGCTCCGCAGCGCATACGACTACGTCCACGGCAATTGGGGCATCGGCGAGACCCACGAGAGCATCGAACGGATCGTGGGCGACCTGCGCGAGTACTTCGAGCGGAAACTCGACGTATTCGAGAACCGGCAATCCAAGCGCCAGGCGACCGTGCTCTTCTGGATCGCGCTGTTGCAGATGGTTGCGCTCTACGAAGGCGTCGGCGCGTACTTCGCGTTCCTGCAAATGAGCGACGTCGACACGGAATCGATTTTCCATTCCGCCGCCGTCGCCACCGCCGTCATCGGCTCGCCGTTCGTACTCTCCGGCATCTGCCTGGTCGCGGCCTATTTCTATTTCCGGGGCGATCGCGGCGGGGACTAGAAGCACTTCGGGCGCGCCCGGAGTGCCGGACGCGCCCGAAGACGATTGACCGATTACGCGACGTACTTGTGTGCGTCGCGTGCGGCGATGATGTTTTCCTCGAAGTGCGCGAAGTTCTGCATGTCGGAGTTCACCACGTCCATGCCGTTCTCGAGCAGGTACGCGTACGACCGCTGGAACGGGTTCAGGCCCGAGGCCATCAGCTTTTCGCCGTAGTGCTCGTCGAACATCGACGGCGACGCGCCGGTCGCCGGCAACTGCGCCGCCATGCCTTCGTACGGGTTGAGCGCGATGTGCCGCGCCGCCTTCATGCCCACCAGTCCAATGCCTGCCGCCCGCGCGCGATCCAGCATTGGCTTCATTTGTTTCATCGATCCCGTGTCCGCGCGGAATGTCGAGGTCACGGTGTCATACCAGCCCGACGGCGCAATCGCCACCATCGCGAGGTCGTACCAGCCCGTCTCGATCGCCGCTTCGAGGCACTCGTGCGCGCGCAGGTGCGTGCTGATGCCCCAGTAGCCGACCTTGCCCGCCTGCTTCGCCGCGAGGAACGCGTTGTACAACTCCTCGCTCTTCATCGCCTGCGGATGGCCGATCATCATCAGGTAATACGCGTCCATATGCTCGACGCCGAGGTTGACCAGGCTCTTGTCCACCTCGCGCGACCACGCTGCCGCGTCCGCCTTCGCCACCTCGACCGTGTAGTCCGGTAGCTTCGCGCCCATGCCGATCGCCGTGCGCGCTGGCGCCTTCGACGTAATCCAGATCTCGTCGCGGTGCCGCGCGGCGAATTCCTTGAAGTTCTTCTCGGATCCCTTGTAGTAATCGTCGTAACCGATATCGTAATGGTTGATGCCCTGCTCGAACGCGCGCTCGAGCATCCGCACCGCGCGCCCACCCATCAACGCCGCGCCGCAGCCGAAGACGAGCTTGCTGCACATGAAGTTCGTGCGGCCGAGTTTCGCGTACGCCATCCGGTCCGGCCGCTCGTTGCGATGGACCAGCCCGTCGTCCGCCGCCCACGTCCGCGCCGACACGCCCGCCGACCCCGCGACAACGGCCGCCGCGGACACCTTCAAGAAGTCCCGCCGATCCATTCCACTCATCGTTCTGTCTCCCAAGCCGGGAGATCCCGGCGGTGCCCATAATTCTGGTCTGCTACGCCCTCCAGCCTAACTCAGCCCACACACGGCGTCAACGTGCCGCGCGCACGCCCTTGGGTTGGGTAAAAAGAGGCCGGTTTTCAGCCTTGGCGTGTAATTGTCTCCGTAGGCTCAAAAAACGCGATCAAGGCGCGCCGAGCACCTTGTTTCGTGAAAATTCTGAACCTTTGTCTATTCGACATCTCCGTCGATTATCTACGTTACGGAGACGATGAGACATAAACCCTTGAGGCTCAACGCAGTAATGAATCCATTCGCGATTGTTATACCACTTAAGCAGCCATTCCTGGAGAGTTAAGGCGCCCGCCGGATCCGGTGAATGCGAAAACGGCCCTTGCACAGATTAATCGTGAACCTTACGTGTATCTACTCACAAAATACGGATCAGAGATTCGAGTGTGGATCGATACGGCACCCAATTAGAGGATTCTGGGCGATGCCACAAAGAAAAGTCCGGTGATGGAATTACGAGGGGCCGAAGTCAGGTTATACTGGGGTATGGAGCCACAGACCTTGGATCGAATGACCCGCATAGCGCAGGCCGTGGCCTTGTTGGCCCTGCTCACGGCAGCCAACCCGGCTACTTCGGCGGTAGCTTACACTTGCTCGATGAGCGGGGAGGTGTCCAATTCGTGTTGCTGTGCCCCAGTGTCGGAAGATGGCTGCCCCGCGATTGAGCGTGCGTGCCAGTGCTGCGAGGTCTCAGTCGTTCAGGGAACTGAACCAACCAATCCGGCGGCCACCCACGGCGGCACTCCGCAAGTTGCTGTAGGCTGTACCGATTACGCAACGGCCGCTCTGACCGGGATCGACTTCGGGTCCGCGAGCGACGTTCACACTGGGCCTGTCCGGGCACGTTCGGCCCCCTTCTACATCGTCAACGGCGCCCTTCTTCGTTGATTCCGTGCTTTCCTCTCTATCCGCGCCGGGTGAGGTGTCTCTGCCCGGTGCAACCTGGCCGCAGTCTCGCAGGAGGAAAGTATCGTGCGTACACCGGAAGCAACACGTCACGAAAAATATCGCGCCGCGCGCGCGAAGGTCGCTAAGGCACTTGGCTGCGCTCTCGCAGTCCTGGCCGCAATGTCCCCCACCGCCTTCGCGCACGGCGGCGGGTCACTATCCATCACAGCAGCGGCATCCACGCGTGAACCGACGCTTTGGGAAGCGCCGCCCGATGTGCCAGAGACCGATCTCGTCGAGACAGACGGTACGCTCTCGCTGGAGCGTGTGATTGCCGAGGTGCTCGCCCGTAACCCTTCGGTCGAACAGGCTACGCACGCACTTGAGGCGGCACTGGAACGCCCTGCGCAAGCTCGCGCACTCGACGATCCGATGTTTTCCTACATGCTCGGGCCTGGAACGATTGGTTCCGGCGATTTCGACCTCGGGCAAAAGTTTGAGGCGTCGCAGTCGTTTCCGTGGCCCGGAAAACGCCGACTCCGTGGCGAAGCCGCCGAGCTCGATGCGGAGAGTTTGCGCAGTGAACTCGATATCGTCCGTGAGGACCTCGCGTATGCCGCCCGGATGACCTTCCTCGAGCTCTGGCTGATGGATCGAGCGATAGAAATCAACAGTACGAACCAGGACCTGCTGACCGAGTTCGAGGAGATTGCGCAGCGAAAGTACGCGGCAGGAATCGTCCCGAAGCAGGATGTCCTGCAGGCGCGCGTCGAGCGCGAGATGTTCGTCCATGACGGTGCCGTACTCGCACGGATGCGCAATCGAGCGGCCGCGAGAATCAATGCGCTGTTGAATCAACCAACAGACATCCCACTTTCGAGTCCCCCCGAATCGCTCCGCGTGCCGGTGCCCCCTCCGCCTCTCGCCGAACTTCAAGGGTCAGCGGAAATGAACCGGCCCGAACTAAGCGCCGTAAATTGGCGCGTCCAGGCGATGGTAAAGCGAACCACGCTCGCACGGAGGGAATTCCGTCCCGACTTCTCCGTCATGGCCGGGTATGACACGTTCTGGGGCGAGGATGAACTCCGGCCGTCTGTCGGTTTCAGCATCAACGTGCCAGTGCAGTTTGGCCGCCGCCGGGCGGCGGCGCGCGAAGCCGATGCAGAACTCGCACGCGTCGAGTCCGAGGCGCGGAAGGTGTATCGAGACATCTTGCTTGAAGTGCACCAGGCGTTCGAGGAAGTCCACGAGTCCATCGACGGCATCGCCTTGTACGAATCGCACGTGCTTCCGGCTGCGGAAGAGAATCTTGAAGCCGCCCGGTCGGGCTACGCCTCAGGCGAAGTAGATTTCCTCGCGCTCGTGTCTGCGCAAAAGCTCGTGGCGGATACGGGCCTCAAGTTGAGTGAGTATCAGGCGGCGTACCACATGGGCATGGCGAAACTTGGACGCGCAATCGGCTCGTCAGTCGATGGCCCTGCGCTCACGATGGAGTAACTTCAATGAACTCAAAACTCGGCAAGTCGCTCGGCTGGTTGGCGGCACTTGTTCTCGTTGGTGCTGCCGCCGGAGCCGGTTGGATGTACAGGGGGCAGATCGAACAGTGGGTAGACGGTTTCAGAGAAAAAGCCAGCGCGCCACAGGCCGTGGCGCCAGTCAATGGAGTCGTCCGAATCGAGGTCGGCGAATCGGGATTTATACCGGAGACGGTAACAGTGGCGGCGGATGAGGCCCAGACCCTCGAATTCACACGAACAGCGGAGCGGACGTGCATCACCGCGGTCGTGTTTCCGTCCACCGGCGAGCGGTTGGACCTTCCATTGGGTCAACCGGTTCGAGTACCCGTTATGGTCAAGGCGGGCGAGTCCGTGGCGTTCACCTGTCCGATGGACATGTACCACGGGAAAGCCGTGGCGTCGAAGGAAGCGGACGCGATAACCCGGATAGAAATCACAGCGGACGGCTTCGTGCCGGAATCGGTCGTCATCGCGCCCGGCGGAGAGCGCGTGTTGGAGTTTATGCGGAAGGCGGACAACTCCTGCGTCACTGCGGTTGTATTTCCCGCGACCGGCGCAAGGCATGAACTACCGTTGAACACGCCTGTTCGCGTAACCGTCCCTGTTGCGGCGGGCGAGACTATCGCCTTCACGTGTCCGATGGACATGTATCACGGGAAGGTCATTACTTCGGATTCTGAAAGTGAAGCCGCTGCACACGACCACGATCCCAACGAAATCGCGTACTGGACATGCTCGATGCACCCCTCCGTCAAATCGAGTACGCCCGGAACGTGCCCGATCTGCTCGATGGACTTGGTTTCCGTGACGCGAGGAGAAGTCGAAACCGGCGTCATTTTGGTCGATGCGCAACGGCGTCAACTGATCGGCGTGACCACCGGCACTGCGGCGCGTCGCGAACTCAGCGGCGAACTGCGAATGGTCGGGCGTGTAGTGTCCGACGAAACGCGTCTCGCGGAAGTTACGCTCCGCTACGACGCGTGGATTGGGGACGTCTTCGCTGACTTCACGGGCAAGGCCGTCCGAAAGGGCGATCCTATGTTCACCTTCTACAGTCCACAGTTGTGGTCATTGCAGGAAGAGTACTTGGAGGCGGTCCGCCGCGGAACAGAGAAAGGGACGGCGGGGACGGAACTCGCGGACTCAGCGGAAACTCGCTTGCGACTCTGGGGAATCGACCCCACACAGATTGAAGAACTCCGAACTCGCGGCAAGGCGTCGGAGTACCTGAGGATCAGCGCGCCGATTTCCGGCACCGTGTTGGAAAAGCACATCGTGCCCGGAAGCGCCGTTGAAGCTGGCGCGGCACTGTACCGCATCGCCGATCTTTCGGCGGTGTGGATTGAGGCGGACGTGACGGAACGCGATGTCCAGCGGCTCGAAGTTGGTCAGCGGGCGCGGATTAGTTTTGAAGGTGCACCGAACGTAAGCATCGGCGGTTCCGTTTCCTACATCCATCCCGATTTGAATCCCGAGACGCGCACCGGACGCGTGCGGTTTGCTGTTCCAAACGCTGAGGGTCGGCTCAAGCTCGACATGTACGCCGACGTACACGCGGACCTGCCCTATGGGGAGCGTCTTACCGTACCGGTCGGCGCGGTCATTCACGCGGGCGCGTCGCACGTGGTGTTCGTCGACCTCGGCGAAGGTCGTCTGGAACCCCGGCACGTAAAGGTCGGAGTTCGCGCCGGTGAATACATCGAACTGTTAGACGGGGTGAATGAGGGCGAGACGGTCGTTACGTCAGCCAACTTTCTAATTGCGGCGGAAAGCAAGCTAAAGTCGGGAATTGAGAGATGGTAAGTACGAACGACGAAGCCAAACTGGGTTTCATCGCGCGGGTCATCGCGTATTGCGCGAATAACCCGCTGCTCACCATCCTCACCATCGGTGCGTTGGCTGGGTGGGGCTACTTCTCCTTGAGAAGCGTGCCCTTGGATGCGATTCCCGACCTGTCGGACACGCAGGTCATCATCCTGACGGAATGGCCGGGACGCAGTCCTGACTTGGTGGAGAATCAGATCACGTATCCGCTTTCGACGTCGCTGCTCGCAGCGCCGAAAGTCGAGTTCGTTCGGGGCCAATCGTTTTTAGGGTTGTCGTTCGTCTACGTCATTTTCGAGGACGGCACGGACATTTATTGGGCACGCAGCCGCGTGCTCGAGTACTTGAACTCAATCACGGCGGAGTTACCCGAGGGAGTGAATCCCACCATCGGACCGGATGCGACTGGCGTCGGATGGGTCTTTCAATACGCCCTTGTGGACAAGACCGGCGAGCATGATCTGGCTGAGCTAAGGTCCCTGCAGGATTGGAGTCTGCGGTATTGGCTGGAAGGGGTAGAAGGCGTAGCCGAGGTCGCGTCCGTGGGCGGCTTCGTGAAGCAGTACCAAATCACGCTCGACCCCTCGAAACTACGCGCGTACAACATCGCACTTGCCGATGTAACAGAAGCGGTGAAACGCTCCAACATTGACGTTGGTGCGGGCGTGATCGAGGTGGCAGGCCACGAGCAATTCGTGCGCGGCCGGGGCTACATCCAGTCCATCAACGACATCGAAGTCATCCCCGTGAAAACCGGCGCTGGCGGAGTCCCGGTATTCATCCGGGACGTAGCGCACGTGCAGTTGGGACCCGACATGCGGCGGGGGCTCGCCGAACTCAACGGCGAGGGCGAGGTCGCAGGCGGCATCGTCGTGATGCGATATGGCGAGAACGCATTGAACGTGATTCGCCGGGTAAAGGCTCGCATCGAGGAAACGCGCGCATCGCTCCCTCCAGGGGTCGAAATAGTCGTGACCTATGATCGGTCAGACCTGATACTCAGGGCAATCGACACCTTGAGGCACACGCTGATCGAGGAGATGGTCATCGTTAGCGTGGTGATAACAATCTTCCTGCTTCATCTGCGGTCGGCACTTGTCCCAATCGTTTGTTTGCCCATCGCCGTTCTGTTGGCGTTCATACCGATGGCGCAACAGCAACTCACGGCGAACATTATGTCGTTGGGTGGCATTGCTGTGGCCATCGGGGCGATGGTCGATGCGTCCATCATCATCATCGAGAACATCCACAAGCGATTGGAATCGTGGGAGTCAGCGGGCCGGCCGGGCGCACGGAAAGCCGTGGTCATCCATGCGATGCAAGAAGTCGGCCCGAGCATTTTTTTTTCGTTGCTCGTAATCACCGTTTCGTTTCTGCCGGTGTTCACGCTGCAAGCGACCGAAGGCCGGCTGTTTCGCCCACTGGCGTTCACGAAGACTTATTCGATGGGCTTCGCCGCGTTGCTGGCGATAACGTTGACCCCGGCGCTGGCGGTGCTCCTAATCCGGGGCCGTGTACTGCGTGAAGGAAGCAATCCGATTAGCCGTGTGCTGATTGCCACCTACACGCCCGTGGTGAAGTTCGTCGTCTGGGCGCGGTGGCCGGTGGTCGCGGCGGCGATAGCCGCAATGGCCGCGACAGTACCAGTGTTTTTTAAGCTCGGTAGCGAGTTCATGCCGCCATTGAACGAAGGCGCAATCTTGTACATGCCTACGGCATTGCCAGGAATGTCCATTACGGAAGCCACTTCAATTCTCCAGTCGATGGACCGCCAACTCAAGACCTTTCCCGAAGTCGAATCCGTATTCGGCAAGGTGGGCAGATCCGAGACAGCGACTGACCCCGCACCGATGTCGATGGTTGAAACGGTGGTCGTCCTCAAGCCAGAAGCCGAGTGGCGACCGGGGATGACCTACGACGCGTTGATAGATGAGATGGACGAGAAACTTCGCTATCCCGGAATGCCCAATATCTGGTGGATGCCGGTGCAGACCCGGACGGAAATGCTCTCGACCGGCATACGCAGTGCGCTTGGTATCAAGGTGTTTGGAAGAACGCTCGAAGAGATTGAGCACACCGCGATTGATATCGAGGAAGCCCTGAAAGAGGACCCACGTACTGCCCCATACACCCGCAGCGCATTCGCGGAACGCGAGGCGGGGGGCTATTTCGTTGACTACGTGGTAGACCGCGAACGCGCCGCCCGGTACGGCCTCGTGGTACAGGACGTGACGGACGCAATTGAAACCGCCGTTGGCGGAATAAGCATCACGCAGACGGTCGAAGGCCGGGAACGCTACTCGGTCAACGTTCGCTATGCGCGGGACTTTCGCGAGACCCCCGAGTCGCTCGCGGAGATCCTCGTCGATACCCCAACCGGCGCGCAGATCCCAATCGACGAAGTAGCGCACATCGAGTTCAGCATCGGGCCGCCGATGGTGCGAAGTGAGGACGGGCAGCTCGTCGGCTATGTGTTCGTGGACGTAGCCAGGCGCGGGATTGCCGACTATGTGAACGATGCCCGCGAGGTCGTGTCCGAGCACGTGACGGTGCCACCGGGCACGGGCATCGAGTGGGCCGGGCAATTCCGGTATTTCGAACGCGCGAAGGAGCGCCTGAAAATCGTGGTACCGGCGACGCTGGCCATCGTATTTTTGCTGCTGTTCATCAACACCGGCTCACTCGTCGAAACCTGCATCGTGCTCCTCGCCGTACCCTTCTCGCTCATCGGGGCGGTTTGGTTGCTCTACGCGCTCGACTACAACATGAGCGTCGCGGTCTGGGTCGGCCTCATCGCTTTGGCGGGATTGGACGCAGAGACCGGCGTCATCATGTTGCTATACCTGACGCTTGCACACGGTAGACGCACGGCGGAGGGCCGAATGCGAAACTTGGGCGACTTGCGCGACGCCATTGTGGAGGGCGCGGCGCAGCGGATTCGCCCGAAACTCATGACAGTCTTGACGACTTTCATCGCGCTCGTGCCGATCATGTTCAGCACGGGGACCGGCGCGGACGTAATGAAACGCATCGCCGCGCCAATGGTCGGCGGATTGGCGACATCATTCCTGTTGGAACTGACCGTGTATCCGGCGATATTCGCGATTTGGAAGCGTCGGCGACTTCACTAACCCTGGTCCGTCCCCGAATACCGGCCCATCGGATAGAGTAAGGATTTGGTAATTGGTCCGCCGCAGAAAGAGGCGGGGGGATACGGAAGTCGAGATTTACGGGAGAGTAGATTGCCGCAACACTTGACAGCATAGCGATTTCAGACGATCGTGTATGTCACGGCTGGCCACAAACACGAGTTTTCGGGATGGGCAATACCAAAAGGACAAATCATCTCTGCCCCGTTGAAGTGTAACCGCGCCTGAATATCAGCAAGCTTCCACCGAAACTTGCACCTTGACAGCCGCATACTAACTAACGTTCTGTTGTCATTAGTGCAATTCGTGTGTTCACTGGATGCAGTGCAATCTAACTCCGGAGCCGGAGGGTACTTCATGTCAGACAATGCAGCGATGATCGGAGAACCTACGATGTATGGCGTGAGAGATACGCGGATGACCGCACCTTTAGTCTTACTGCGATTTGTGATCAAAAAGCACGCCTCCAAGTACCTGCACTATGACTTTCGACTTGAGATCAATGGAGTATTGATGAGCTTTGTAATCTATGAAGGGCCGAGCATCGATCCGGCTGTGCCTCGTCGGGCGATCCATGTAAACGATCATTCGCTCGGCCATCTAGCTTCCGAAAGGCTTATACCCGAAGGTTGCTATGGGGCCGGTCCACAGATGGTTTGGGACATCGGCATGTATGCATGTTGCGAAGACCCATTGACCGCATTTCAGAAAGGGAGACTGGAGTTCGATCTTTATGGAAAGCGTTTGCGCGGCCGATGGATACTTACTTATCAGCATGGTCCGGATTGGAAGTTGAGCAAAATGATGGACGACTATGCGCAGCCTGGTAACCCTGACGATCTGATCTGTCGATACGATGTCAGTGTAATAACCGGTCGAACCATGGACGAGATTCGCTGGAACAAGCCGATCAACGAAAACGAAGATGCGCAACTCTCGTTGTGGCTGGAAAGCTAGAACCTATCCTAAAACCGCAGGAATGCCACGTCGCACATGTCAATAGAGAAGAACCCAAGTATTCTGGCCGAAGAGATTGCTTCGTCGCACACTTCACTCCTCGTAATGACGGTTTTGGGATAGCTTCTAGTTTCTGCTGTACACGACACTGTACACCAATTCTTGATTACAGCCACGTTCCAATCGTACGTGTAATAAGTTGCGTGCACCTGCACTGCGAATCTCGTTTCGCAGTCCATGTTACGCGTCCGGGACAATCCGGGTGGCAGTCGAACCGCTGAACAGAGCCAAGACGCTATCAAATAGTTGCGGGAATTGCTGACACCGCAGATCTCGCAGGTCATTGTCTGCAAAAAACGCGAGTTCTCGATCCGGGTAATTTTTGATTGCACGATGCATTCGTCTAAAGGTCGGGTGTCAGGGTGAGACTCGACCCTTCAACATCGCCCGGATGTTGCGCGATTGGCAGCGTCTCGCCATTGAGCCACAGATGGAATTGATTAGTGTAATGAGGGATCAGCGGATGGCCGGATTGCCCGCCAGGCATGATGGCTTGCATCTGCGGGGCCGAAGATATCATTTCGCCGACAACCCGGACGGTGGCAGCGGACGTGACGTCGTATGCGCGATCGTAGCGGTAGCGTGCCCGGCCGACAGTCGCGGTTGAGCCGCCCCACGGCGCTGGGTCCGCGTTGAACAGCCATGCCAGTTGCGGGACGGCTTTCCCGAGTTCGTGTTCGAGCTTCACGCGATGCGTGCGATCCAGCCGCCATGCGTCCACGGAGTTTCCTTGCACATCGCGAATTTCAGCGATCGCCACCGAAAACGCAGTGCGAATAATTTTACTGGAATCACCGCGCCACCAGGTGCTGTTCGTATCATGCAGTATGAGCCAGTCCAGAGAATGATTCAGCGGGTAGTTGCTCTTGAAGAGATGCTTGAACAAAGCATCGCTCATGCCTGGACGAAACACCTCGACAGCGAGCGCGCGGTACCAGGCCTGAAAGATGAGAGGCGCACCCAATTCGGGCAGGGCCTGAGGATCTTCCTGCCAGTCATGGAGGGCCGCCAATGCTGCGCGTTCGATGTCTGAAAGTTCCGCGCCTTCGAGCGCAGGCAACAATGCCGGCAACAGTAGGGCGGCCTGTTGGTCATGCCAATCCCGCTGCAGGATCCGCATATCGTCCATAGTAAAATCCGAACGGGACGACAGCACCGTATGCAAGCGACGAATGCGATAGCCGGGCGCGTTGTCCGCGGAAACCAGCGGCGGGTTGTTGATTGAATTCACGCGCGCATTGGCGGCCGCGATGAATCCTGTTGGGGGATTGAGAATTTCGGGCATTTGCTCGGTCGGAACGTAGCCTTGCCAGCGGTTACCCGGATCATCGCCTGCGAGGGGCACCAGACCCACACCACTGCCTCGGATTGGCAGCAAACCCGCCGTGCGAAAACCGATGTTGCCGTCGATGTCCGCGTAGGTCGCGTTCAATGACGGCGCCGCGAAGCCGTCCAGCGCCGCGGTGAATTCTTCCCAATTCCGCGCGAGGTTGAAGTCCATGATGC
>CAYUZD010000029.1:2998-16673 GCA_964449475.1 uncultured Nitrospirales bacterium | reverse complement strand
CACGATGTCAGCATCGCGAAGAGCGCGGTGAAGATGTTCACGGGGAACCCCATCGCGCGGTAAATGATGCCGCTATAGAAATCGACGTTCGGGTAGAGCTTGCGCTCGATGAAGAATTCATCCTTGAGCGCGACCTCTTCAAGCTGTTTTGCGAGATCGAGCAGCGGGTCCTTGACGCCGAGCTCACCGAGCACTTCGTCCGCGACGCGCTTGATGATTCTCGCACGCGGATCGAAATTCTTGTAGACGCGGTGGCCGAAGCCCATCAGCCGGAACTTCGAGTCTTTCTTCTTCGCGAGATCGACGTACTTCTTCAGGTTGCCGCCGTCCTGCTGAATTTCCTCCAGCATTTCGATGACTTCCTGGTTGGCGCCGCCGTGGAGCGGGCCGGAGAGCGCGCCGATGCCGGCGGAAATCGCGGAATAGAGGTCGGACTGGCTGCTGCCCGCCATGCGCACGGTGGAGGCGCTGCAGTTCTGCTCGTGGTCGGCGTGGAGGATGAGCAGGATGTTCATCGCGCGATCGAGCACCGGGTTGATCACGTATTCCTCGGCGGGTGTGCCGAACATGAGCCAGAGGAAGTTGGCGCTGTACCCGAGGTGGCGCTTGGGATAGACGAACGGCGCACCGATGGACTGTTTGTACGAATACGCGGCGATCGTCTTGACCTGGCCGAGCAGGCGGCGGATGTGGATATCGAGCTGGTCGTCGCCGTTGCTGTTGGGATAGTAGGCCGACATCGCGGCGATCTGCGAGGCGAGCACGCCCATCGGATGCGCGTTCAGCGGGAAATGTTCGAGCTGGCGCGTCATCTTCTCGTGAATGAAGCTGTACTGCGCGAGATCCTCGCGCCACGTCTTCAGCGTCTTCTTGTCGGGCAGTTCGCCGTAGATGAGCAGGTAGGCGACTTCGGAGAAGGTCGAGTGTTCGGCGAGTTGTTCAATCGGATAGCCGCGGTATCGCAAAATGCCTAGGTCGCCGTCGATGAACGTGATCGCGCTTTTGCACGAGCCGGTGTTGCCGTAGCCCGGGTCGTACGTTATCGCGCCGGATTGCGCGCGGAGCTTCGAAATGTCCACCGCGACTTCGTTCTCGGTGCCGGCGAACGCGGGGAGATCGTAGGTCTTGCCGTTCAACTGCAGCTTGGCGTTTTCCATCAATGGGGTCCCGGGGAGTTTAAGGTGAGCCAGGGCGACGCGCGGGGCCACCCAAGCCGGACGAGCCGCAGCGCCAAGACCGGCAAAAGCTACACAATCGCGCACGCTGCTTTCAACCCGCGCCGGCGCGATCTCGGCGGCCGGATTTCGTATACTGCGCGCAGGGGGACACGATGACGAGCGATCGCCGATCGACCGACGCCGGGATCAACATCGGGGTGGACCGGCTGCCCGAACTGGGTTACAAGCCGTGGGTCGCGACTTTCCTTCACCATGACATGGCGGGTCCGGGCCTGCTGCTGACGGCGGCGCTCGCCGCGATGCTCACGGTAAACCTGGGCGGCGCCGAGTGGTACGCGCATTTCTGGCATACGGACCTCGGGCTCGCGCTCGGCGAGCGGACGGTGGTGCAGTCGCTGCACCATTGGGTGAACGACGGGCTGATGGCAGTCTTCTTCTTCGTCGTCGGGCTCGAAATCAAGCGCGAGCTGCTCGCGGGCGAACTCGCGACGTGGCGGCGGGCGCTGCTGCCGGCGGGCGCGGCGATCGGCGGCGTGATCGTGCCCGCGGGCATCTATGCGGCGTTTAACTTCGGCGGGCCGGGCGCGCACGGCTGGGGCATTCCGATGGCGACGGACATTGCGTTCGCCGCCGGGTGTCTCGCACTGCTCAAGAGCCGGGTCGATTCGACGTTGATCGTGTTCCTGGTCGCACTGGCGATCGTGGACGACTTGTGCGCGGTCGCCATCATCGCGCTGTTCTACACGGAAACCATCGAGGTGCAGCCATTGCTGATCGGCGCGACGCTGATCATTTGTTCGTTCATCCTGGGCCAGTTCGGCGTGCGCGCGATGTGGCCGTATGCCGTGATCGGCCTGATCTGCTGGATCGCGTTCCTCGATTCCGGGGTGCACGCGACCATCGCGGGCGTGTTGCTCGCGTTCTCGATCCCGCACACCGCGCGGTACCGCACGATGAACTTCACCGAGCGCATGCGGACGCTGCTCGGCCGGTTCGACGACGCGGAACGCGAATGGGAGCACGAAGAGGCGAACCGGATCCAGGAAGTGATGGTAAACCACAAGCAGCAGTCGCTCTTGCGGAATATGTCGGGCGAAGTGCATTACGTCGAGGCGCCGTTGCAGCGGCTGGAGCACAATCTCGAACCGCTGGTGGTGTTCGTGATCCTGCCGCTGTTCGCGTTCGCGAACGCTGGCGTGGTGCTCGATTTTCAGGGCATTGTCGAGTTCTACAAACACCCCGTGACGATGGGCGCATTCGTGGGCCTTGTCGTTGGCAAGCCCGTCGGCATCGTGCTCGCGGCGTTCCTGCTCGTGAAGACGCGGCTGGCGGATCTGCCGCGCGGCGTGCAGTGGATCGAGATTGTCGGCGCGGGCATGCTCGCGGGCATCGGCTTCACAATGTCGTTGTTCGTCAACGAGCTCGCGTTCGTCGGCGCACCCGACAGCGCGGCGTTGGTCAACGACGGCAAGGTGGGCATCTTCCTGGCCAGCGGGGTCTCCGCGATCGTGGGGCTCGGCATCTTGCGCGTGTTCTCTCGGCGCGACGTTGGTCCGCCGATCGGTTCTCCCATCTAGATCATGGACGGCGACCAGCCCGAGCGTCCGCGAGGTCCGTCGCTTCTCTGGTCCATCGCGATCGTTCTCATTGTCGTAAGCATCGTGGTCAGCGTGCTGACGCCGTTCAAATTGTTCATCCTGTTTCTGCCGCTGGGTCTCGCGCCGATTTTCTTCGGCCGCTGGCGCCGCTGAGTTGACCATTGGGAGGACGCTCGCCCTTGTATATTGGGGGGTGAATCGGATGCGCGGTGTGGTGGGCGCGTTCGTGTACCGGCGGTGTCGAGACCGTCTCGGCCTTGGGGTCTAGCCCGTTGGGAGCCTGGTCCGGCAGTCCGCCGACTCATGGGGAGTCCGAACAGTCGCTTGGGGAAGTATACGCCCGCATGCGCAAGGAAGGAACATCATGAGTACGTACGTCGGAATGGATGTGGCCAAGTCCAGTTGCAGTGTGGCGTTCGACGTAGAGTCGGCGGTACAGGTGTTTGAGATGAAGCCGATGGAACGACAGCGGCTCTGCGCACGTTTGGAACAGATGGATGAGCCGCATGTGGTGCTCGAGGCGACGGGTGGCTACGAGCAGCCTTTAGTGGCTGTGTTGGTCGGCGCGGGGATACGCGTGATCAATCCGCGTCAGGCGCGGGATTTTGCACGGGCGGCAGGGTGGCTGGCCAAAACGGATGCGATCGATGCGCGGGTGTTGGCGCGATTCGCTTACGCGTTCGCGCCCGAGGACAATGGAGCCGCCCAGTTGCGTAACGAGCCGTTGCGCCGCTTCGCAGGGCGGCGGCGCCAATTGGTGCAGATGCAGGTGCAGGAGAAAAACCACCTCGAACACGCTGACGCTATTGTGCTTCAGAGCGTTCGTGCCGTGCTGGCATGCCTGCAGGCTCAGCTTAACAAACTCGACCGGGAACTGGAGACCGCCATGGCCACCGACCCCGAACTGAACGCCCAACGCGAACGCCTGTGCACCGTTCCGGGCATTGGCCAGGTCACAGCCATTCAACTCCTCCTGTATCTGCCCGAACTCGGCCGCGCGTCACGCCGTCAGATCGCCGCACTGACCGGCCTAGCGCCGCGCAACCGGGACAGCGGTCTCTACCGCGGCCGGCGCACGACGGGAGGCGGCCGCGCCACGGTGCGTCATATCCTCTACATGCCAACCTTGACTGCCATCCGCTCCAACCCCCCGATACGGCGCTACAACGAACACCTCATCAAAAGGGGAAATACCAAAATGACCGCGCTCATCGTTGCGATGCGCAAACTGCTGACGGTGTTCAACGCCATGCTCCCAAAACAACAGTCGTGGAGTCCGACTACTTGATGAACAATTCAGTCGCTCCCAGACGTGGGTACACGAGAAATCGAACCGCGCTACGAACTGTACGTCTGAGCCTCGGTGACGATCATGTCAAGCGGGATATCGTGTGGCTCGATGGGGATGGTTTCGGCGCGTTGGCAATCGTAGGCGAGGCCGATTTTAGGGCCGGCGTGGGACTGCAGGAACCGGTCGAAATGGCCGCCGCCGCGCCCGAGACGTTCGCAGGTCCCGGTGAACGCGACGCAGGGTACGAGGACGGGCGCGTCGGGCGGGGCAGGCGCCGCTGCCGAATCCGGCGGCTGGACAATGCCGTAGGGTCCCTGGACAAGCGTATCGAGCGAGTCTACACGGCCCCAGTGCATGGCGTCGTCGTCGGTGCTCATGATGGGCGCGAGGACGGTCGCGCCGCGGGCGAGAAGAGCAACAAGGATACTGCGCGTGTCCACTTCAGGCGCGATGCCGACGTGCGCAAGGACGATGGGAGCGGCGGCAAGTTTGGGCAGCGCGAGCACGCGATTTTGGATAGTGGTGTCCCACGGCTGGCGCAGTCCGGACTTGATGGTCCGGCGCGCGAGCAGAAAGTCATGCCGCAGATCCGATTTGGACTTCATCGAGTCGCGCAGTCCCTGCAGTTTCTTCCGGCACCCGGCAAGAGCTGCACGATTTTCCCGCCGATCGCCGTCAACTGATTACTTCTCCTAAGTTATTGTACCGCAATATCTTGTGATTTCGCCTAGTGCAATTATCGCCGCTGGCACAGCCCTTGCCCTTGCACTTGCGGACTCGCTCCCATCGAGTCCAGCACCGTGAGTGGTTGGCCCGGAGCAAGCGCCGCCCATGGGCGCTGCCCCGAAGGACTGGGGCGGCCGGGTCATCCCGAGGATACCGCCTTCGGGCGTAAGAATAGTGCGGCCGGGGCCGCGCAGACGGGGGAACAACGTGATTAGTGGTTTGTACGCCGCGGCGAACGGGATGATCGCGGTTGAAGACCGGCAGGCGGTGATCGCGAACAACATCGCGAACGCCTCGACCCCGGGCTTCAAACGGCAATTCGCCGTGCAACGCGGCTACGACCAGGTCTACTTCCCCAACGGCCGCAGACCAGAGCGGTTCGACATCGAGGTCGCGCCGGGGGGCGGCGTAAAGACAGTCGAGACGTTCAGCAATTTTGCGACGGGCGTGATCACGAACACGGGCGGCGCGCTCGACGTGGCGTTGATCGGACCGGGATTTCTTCGCGTCGATACGCCGAACGGCGAACGATTCACGCGGATGGGCCATTTCTCGATCGGCGAGACCGGCGAACTCGTGACGACGAACGGCGAGACCGTATTGAGCCAGTCGGGTGATCCCATCGACGTGTCCGGCGGCGCGGTCGAGTTCAATTCCGCGGGCGACGTGCTCTTGAACGGGATCAGCCGAGGGCGGCTGGGCCTCGTCGAGTTTGCGGACCCGCACGCGCTCGAGCGCGAAGGCTACACTCTGCTCCGTGCGTCGCAGCAGGCGCTCGACGGCATGCGGACAGCGGAAGAGACGACGATCGCGCCACAATCGACCGAGCACAGCAACGTCGCGTTGCCGGTCGAGATGGTGTCGATGCTGTCCGCGTTGCGCGCGTACGCGGCAAACCAGCAGGTGATTCAGGCGATCAACGAGACTTCGGGCCGGTTCATCAACCAAGTGGGCGGCGTCAGCTGACGCGCCGGAGTAGCAGGGGAGGAAGCGAATGATACGGGCGATGTTTACCGCGGCGACGGGGATGATCGCGCAGCAGACGTCGATTGACACGATCGCGCACAACCTGGCGAACGTGAATACGACGGGCTTCAAGAAGAGCCGCGTGAACTTTCAGGACTTGTTGTACGAGACGATTAAACCGGCCGGCGGCCAGACCGCGACGGGCACCGTGGTGCCGGAGGGCATCCAGATTGGCCACGGCGTGCGGCCGTCGTCCGTCGCGAAGCTGTACACGCCGGGTCCGCTGTCGCAGACGGGCAACGAGCTCGACATCGCGATTGAAGGCGAAGGATTCTTCCAGGTGCAGTTGCCGGATGGAACGACCGCGTACACGCGCGATGGGTCATTCCGGCGGACGGAGGACGGGACGCTGGTGACCGTGGACGGTCTCCAGCTCGAACCGTCGATCTCGATTCCGCAGGACGCGCTGCAGATCACGATCAGTCAGGCGGGCGTGGTGTCGGTGCGGCAACCGGGCAGCGACACGCTGGCGCAAGTGGGGACGATTGAACTCGTGCGGTTCTCGAACCCCGCCGGGCTCGATGCGCGGCTGGGCCGGAACCTGTTGCTGGAGAACGACGCATCCGGCGCGCCGACGACGGGCGAACCTGGCCAGGACGGCCTGGGCTTCATCGCGCAGGGTTTCCTCGAGAACTCGAACGTGCAGACGGTCGAGGAAATTATCGGGATGGTGATCGCGCAGCGCGCGTACGAGGCGAGCTCGCGCGTGATCCAGACCGCGGACGAAATGCTGCAACTGGCAAACAATATCCGGGCGTAAGGGCGGTGACGCGATGAGACGCCGAATCGGACTAGCGCTCGCGGCGATGCTGGGTGCTGCGGCGGCGTGCGCGGACACGGTAACGCTGCGCGGCGAGGCGTTCGTGACGGGGCCGGCCGTGCGGCTGGGCGACATCGCGGACATACGCGGCGAGAACGCGGCGGTGTTGGCGCAGATTGAGATTACACCGGCGGCGACGCCCGGCAGCGTGAAACGCCTCAGCGCTGGAATCGTTTCATCCCGGTTGCATGCCGAGGGTTTCGGCGCGGACGTGACCGTCGAGGGCGCGTCGAGCGTCGCGGCGACGACCGCGCATTTGGACGTGACGCGGGGGATGCTCGCCGAGGACTTGCGCGCGTACATACTGCGCGAAATGCCTTGGGACGTTGACGCGGCGATGGTGGACATCGTGCCGCCAGCGGGCGACTTTCGCGTGCCGGACGGCGACGTGGCGATCGCGTGGACGGCGGACCCGCAGTACCGGTACCTGGGGCAGGGGTCTTTCCGCGGCGAGATTCGTGTGGACGGGCGCGTGGAGCAAGCTTTGTACGCGAAGGCGAACGTCGCGGCGTACGAAGACGTCGTGGTGGCGATACAACCGATTTCCCGCGGGGACCGGATCAGTCCGGCGAACGTGCAGCTCGAAAAACGGGAGCTGTCGTCGCTGAAGGAAGGCGCGTACTTCGATCTGCGCGATGTAGCGGGGATGGTGGCGAAATCGACGATCCAACCGGGGCAACCGCTGAGCGATCGGCGGTTGGCGCTGCCGGTGCTGGTGAAGCGAAACCAATATGTGCCGGTGGAGACGCGCGTGGGGGCGTTGGTCGTGCGCGGTCAGGCGCGGGCATTGCAGGACGGCGCGGCGGGCGACTTCATCAATTGCGAGAACACGGGATCCGATCAGCAGTTCACTGGCGTGGTCCGCGCGGACGGCGTCGTGGAAGTGCAATAGGGGAGGGTGCATGATGCGAACAACCGTGATGGTGGTGGCGATGGCGTTGACGGCGTGCAGCGCGGCGACTGCCGATTCGCTGTTCTCGCGGCAGGCGGAGGAACGCGGCACGCTGGTGTCCGACAACAAGATGCGATTCGCCGTTGGCGACGTGATCACGGTGCTCGTGCGCGAAGACATCGATGCGAGCACGGATTCCGACCTGACAACGCGTAAGCGCAGCCAGATTGACATGGAGGCGGATCCGGCTAGCAACAGTTCGATTACCGGTTCGGAAGCGCTGATCGACCTTCCTGAGGGCGTCTTGCCGAACGTAGACATCGAGGCCGACAACCGCCACCAAACCACCGGAACGACGCGGCGCCGGAACCAGGTGGTGTTCACGGTGACGTGCAGCGTAACCAAGGTATGGCCGAATGGGAACGTCGAGATTGCCGGAGAAAAACAAGTGACCGTGAACCGGGACGATTCGTTGATCAAGCTTTCCGGAGTCGCGCGTACGCGAGACGTCTCGTCGGAGAACACGATCGATTCGAATCTTCTGGCGAACGCAGCGATCGAGCTCAAGGGCCACGGCCCGTTGTGGAACAACCAGCGGCGCGGGTTGTTCACGCGGTTGCTGGACTGGTTCTCGCCGTTCTGATGCGAAGGGCCCAAGGGATGCTGAGCAAACGGATACGAATTCTGGCGATGGGATGCGTCGCTGCGTGGCTGCTGTGCGGCGGCGCTCAAGCGACGCGGATCAAGAACCTGTGCGAGATCCAGGGTGCGCGAGGCAACACGCTGCGCGGGGTGGGCATCGTGGTGGGACTCGCGGGGACGGGGGACAGGGCGGCCGACGCGATTCGCGCGCAGGGCGAGATTCTGCGGCGAATGGGCGTCGAGGTGGCGGGCCGGTCGGAACTGGCGTCGCAGAATGTGGCGATTGTGGCGGTGACTGCCGTGATTCCACCGTTCGCGAAGGAGGGCACGCGCATCGACGTGCAGGCGAGCTCGCTGTACGACTCGAAGAGCCTCGAGGGCGGGACGTTGCTCGAGACGCTGCTCGAAGGTATCGACGGCAACGTGTATGCGGTTGCGCAGGGGCCGGTTTCGATCGGCGGGTTCAACGCGGACGCTGGCGGCGGAAACGCGGTGCGGAAAAACCACGTGACGGCGGGCCGGATCCCGATGGGGGCGTACGTGGAACGGGAGATTCCGTCTACGATCACGGACGGCGAGCGCATCATGCTGCTGCTGAAGCGGCCGGACTTCGGCACGGCGGAGAACCTGCAAGCGGCGATCAACAAGCGGTACGGCGCGGGTACGGCGACGGCGCTCGGCGCGGGTACGATTAACGTGGTGATTCCGATGGAGCGCCGCGCGAACCTGGTGAATTTCATCGCGGAGGTCGAGGACATCGAGGCGATGCCCGACCTGCGCGCGCGGGTGATCATCAACGAACGCACGGGGACGCTGGTGGTCGGCGGCGAGGTGACGATCCGGCCGTGCCACGTGGCGCATGGGTCGCTGAGCATCCAGGTGAGCAGCGTACCGGTGATCTCGCAGCCGGCGCCGCTGAGCGAAGGCGTGACCGTAGTGACCGAGGACGAGATTGCCGAGGCGGAGGAACAGGAGTCGCGCGTGCTGCCGCTGGGCGGGACGACGGCGGGCGAGGTCGCCGAGGGGCTGAACAAACTGAAGGTGACCCCGCGCGACATGATCACGATCTTCCAGGCGTTGCGCGAGGCGGGCGTGATGGACGCCGACCTCGAGATCATGTGAGGACGGGGAGGATGGATTCGATTGCCGCGATTGCGCCGCCCCGGGGACTGCTGGACATCCAGGCCTTCGAGGCGCGGCGATCAGAGAACGCTTACAAGTCGTTCGAGGCGATGTTCCTGCAGGTGATGCTGAAGGAGATGCGCAGGACCGTGCCGCGGGACGGCGGACTGTTCCCCAAGAGTCCGGCGACGGAGACCTTTGAGGAGATGCTGGACGCGGCACTGGCGCAGAGCATGGCGGACAGCGGGCAAATGGGGATTGCGAGGCAATTGGCGGCCGAGGCCGCGCGATTGGAGGCGGCCGCCGCGCAGGCGGTCGAGCGAAATCTGGCGAAAAACGGCCTGGAACCGCTCAAGGCGGGACCGGCCGGTGCCGATAACCCCTAAGCAGTGGGGAAGGGAGTCTGAACTATGAGTTTTCTGGCCGCTATGCCGCTGATCGGGGCCGCGACGAAGGTCGCGGGCAGCCTGTTCTCCCGTCGCAATCACGAGCCGTCGACGAGTTTCGAGCACGTGCTTCAGCAGACGCGCGGGATGCAGTTCGTCACGCAGCGCGATTCCGACGGTGACGGTGTGTTGTCGGCGGCCGAATTTTCCGGCGATACAAACCTGTTCGCCGCCTGGGATGCGAACGGCGACGGTAAGTTGACGTCCGCGGAGATCGACGCGGGCATGAACCTGTCGCGGCAATGGCAATTGCTCGATTCCGATCGCGATGGCGCGCTGACGCAACACGAATTGGGCGCGACTCGGGATGCGTTTGCCAAGATGGACCGTGACGGGGACGGTAACGTCAGCCGGCGCGAGTTCCACCGCGCTTACGGCACCGGAGGCCACGCGTGAGTTCCGCGCAGGGGAACACGACGAAACCGGCGCACGAGTTGGCGCTGGAACGCTGTTGCGCAGCGCTTGAATCCGAGATCGCGCGACAGGATCGCGTGTTGGAGATCTGCCAGGTACAGGGCCGGGCCGCGCGGTTGCGCGACGTGGACGGGCTTGAATCCGCGACACGGGATCTGGCGGCGTCGATGGAGGGCGTGCTGCGCGCGGAGGCGGAACGCATGGCGGCGGTGATGGACGCGGCGCGCGGTCTGGGGCTGGCGCCGGACGATTTGCGGCTGTCGCGGCTGATCGCGCGTGCGCCGGACCCGTGGCGGACGCGGTTGCAGGACATTCAGCGGCGGCTGAAGACGGTCGTTGGAGTGACACAGCGCGTGGTGGAGGCGAACGGCCGCTACCTGCGCGAGGGTGCGCGGACGGCGGAGCGGTTGTTGGGGGAAGTTATTGGCGAGGAACCGGCGTCGCCGAACCGGTACGACCGCGATGGACGGACGCCTTCGGCGCGGACGCCGGGCGCGGCGCTGCTGAACGTGGCGGGATAATGGGGCGCGCAGTATGCCAATCACACGCATAACGACGACGCTGCTGTCCGAGCGGTCGCTGCGGGACATCAACGCGCAACTGGTGCGCATCTCGACGCTGCAAGAGCGGCTCTCGACCGGGCACCGGGTGAACCGGCCGTCGGACGACCCGATCGACGCGCGGCGGGCGATCAACGTGCGCGTACTCATCGCGAAGAATGAACAATTTCAGTCGAACATTGACGATATCTCGCCGCAGATTTCGGAGTCGGCGACGACGCTCTTGAACGTGGTCGATGTCCTGCAACGCGCGCTCGAACTTACGACCCAGGCGGCGAACGAGACGAATGCGCAACAGCAACTGGACGCGATCGCGCTCGAGATCGATGAATTGCTGGAAAGCGTGTTCGCGGCGTCGAACCAGCGCACGAACGGCCGCAGCATCTTCGCGGGCACGCAGACGCTCGACGACGCCTTCTCGGCGACGCGCGTGGCGGGCGAGATCACGGCGGTGGCGTACGAAGGCAACGACGTGGTCACCTCCGCGAACATCAGCGAAGGTATCGACATCGACGTGAATATCCCGGGGTTGGACGCGTTCCAGGCCACGACCGACCTGTTCAACGCGCTGATCGGCATCCGGGACGACCTTCGCGCCGGCGATCAGGCGAGCCTGCGCAACGTGCGCATCGATGAGTTGCGCAGCGGGCTGGATCAGGTCCTGTTCAATGTGGCGCGGATCGGCGCGGTGCAGAACCGGCTCGAGGACGTGTCGAACAACCTTCAGGACGGCAACATCCAGTTGCGGGATTTGTTGTCCGACAAGATCGACGCGGACTACGCGGAGACGGTGCTCGCACTCAACGTGGCGCAGAACGCGTTCGAGGCGGCGCTGAGCGCGGCGGGGCGGGTATTGCAGCCGAGTCTGATCGATTTTATCCGATAGGGGCAGCACGCCTAAGCTGGACTGTGCTTAGGCGTGGCACCCGATTCTGGATCCCGCGATCGGCACACAGGCTTAAGCACACCCCGCTTAAGCCTGCCACGGACATCGGCGATTTCTTCGGGTTTGAGCACGGTGATATACTTTTGCGCGTGAATGGAGGGGGAAAGGTCATGTCGCGCTTGTCTGTGCTTCGTCCCGTTCTGATTCTCTGGCTTGGCGCATTCATCTGCGGCTGTTCGAGCGGCAGTGGATCGAAGGTGTTGCAGGACTTCGGATTGCAGGAACGTCCGGACGACTACGTGTCGGGGTCGGACAAGGTGATGGCGAAGCTGCCGGACGTGGGCAAGGCCGAGTTGCCCCGGCTGAACGCGGCGTCGCGGACGGGCGAGGTGAAATACGAGAAGCTGGACGCACTACGGGGCGCGTACTACAAGCGGGTGAAGGTGTACGAGGACTTCCGTCCGTTGGACGCGAACTACACGACCCGCAAGCCGACCCAGGAATCGGTGTCGTATGTGGGCTATATCGAGTACTCGTACCAATTCTTCGAGAGCCCGCGCCAGGAGTCGCGCATCGAGGCGCAAGCCGAGATCGCGACGATCCCGACCGGGGACCGGGGCAGCGAGACGTACCGATACCAGTTCGGGAGCAGCGGGAACTGGAACGGGGCCAAGGGGGAGGCAGTACGCACCCGATAAATTGGGGCTCGGGGCCGCATGAACCCAGTAATTGTGCTTTATTCCTGACATCTAGTCTGTTATAATCGCCGCTACCACAAGATGTTGTGGTAGCGGCGATTTTTTGTTGTTTCGGGGGCATTCTTGAACGGGCTGCGGCGAAAAGTCCATTTCGTCGGGGTCGGGGGCATCGGGATGAGCGGTCTCGCGGAGATTCTGCTCAATCTGGGGTACGACGTCTCCGGGACCGATCTGCACGCGTCCGATATTACGGTGCGGTTGCAATCCTACGGCCTGCGGTTCGCGGAGGGCCACGCGGCGGAGCACGTGGGCTCCGCGGAAATCGTCGTGGTGTCGGCGGCGGTACCCGAGGACAACCCCGAAGTGGCCGAGGCGCGGCGTCGCGGCCTGCCCGTGTTGCACCGGGCGGAATTGTTGGCCGACCTGCTGAGACTGAAACCGAACGCGGTGGTGGTCGGCGGCAGCCACGGCAAGACCACGACGACGTCGATGATTAGCGCGATCCTCGATCGGGCGAACCTGGGCGCGACGACGGTGGTGGGCGGGATTCTCCACCGCAGCGGAACGAACGCGCGATGGGGCCGGGGCGACTACATCGTCGCGGAATCGGACGAACACGACGGATCGTTCCTGCGCCTGCACCCGACGATCGCGGTCGTCACGAACATCGATGCCGAACATCTCGACTACTACGGCACGCTGGATGCGATCCAGCGTGCGTTCGTGGATTTCTGCAACGGCGTTCCGTTCTATGGCTACGCGATCGTGAGCGCGGACGATCCGAACACGGCGGCCGTGATGCCGTCGATCGACGCGTCGTGCATGACGTTCGGACTGTCCGAAGGCGCGGGCCTGCGCGCGACGAACATCGAACTCGTGGGCGACGTGAGTGTGCCGTCGATCGCGCGACGGCTGGCGAACCTGCGCACGCGGTTCGAGGTGGTCGCGAACGATCCCCGCGTGGCGATCCCCGGCGGCCGCGGCCGGATCGAGGTGCAGACCCTGGGGGACGACAACGTCCGGAACGCGCTGGCGGCGTGCGCCGTGGGCCTGTGCCTGGGGCTGAGTTTCGGCGTGATCGCGGACGGATTGCAGGACTTTACAGGCATTCGGAGGCGGTTGCAGCTCTGCGGCGAAGCGGGCGGCGTGGCGGTGATCGAGGACTATGCGCACCACCCGACGGAGATATCGAGCACGCTGCGCGCGGCGCGGCTGCTGAAGCCGGGACGCATCATTGTCGTGTTCCAGCCGCACCTGTACAGCCGGACGAAATTCTTCAGCCGCGAATTCGCGGAGGCGCTGGCCGCGACCGACCTCGCGCTGGTGACGGACATTTACGGGTCGCGTGAGGAACCGATGCCCGGCGTTGACGCGGG
>CAYUZD010000029.1:0-2898 GCA_964449475.1 uncultured Nitrospirales bacterium | reverse complement strand
GCGGTGGGCCGGGCGATCGAGGCGATGCTGTGCATTGGCGTGATTGGGACGTTCGGATATTTCTTTGCTGGGTACGCGCAAGGATCGAACGACTTCACCGTGCGGCAGGTGGCGATACACGGGTTGAGTTTTCTCGACGAGCAGACGGTGCTGCAACAGTCCGGCGTGTCCATGGACGGCAACGTGTTTTCGGTGAACGAGACGGCGATCGCCAAGCGGGTCGAGGAACTGCCCTACGTCGAACATTGCGACGTGCGGCGTGTGTACCCGGACACGATCGCGCTGCACATCCAGGAGCGCGTGCCGGCGGCGAGCCTGCACACCGGGATGCACGTATACGAGATCGATCGGAGCGGCGTGGTGCTCCGCGAATACGCGGCGCACGAGATGCCGGTCGAACCGTTCATCACGAAGGTGTCGGGTACGGAGTTCGTCACGGTCGGCGAGCCGCTGGCGCAGCCGGCGCTGCATGCGGCGCTGGCGGTGTGGGACGCGTTTCGGGTGAGTTCGTTGTACGGCCGGCTGACGGTGTCCGAGCTCGTCGCGCTGCGCGCGGACGACGTGAGGATGTATTGCGACGAAGTGCCGTACGAGATTCGGTGGGGACGGGGGGACTACGGTGAACTCGCGCGCCGGCTCGAGGGCATGTGGGCGCGGTTCAACGGAGACCTGCCGTGTTTTGAATACGTCGACCTGCGGTTCGGGGAAGACGTGGCGTGCAAGTGAAATCCGCGGCCACGGCGCCGGCGTCCACGGTGGACGCGGGACGGCCGGGGCCGCGCGGGCAACGATTGGGGGCGCCGACCCCCGGGGGATGGATGACATGAGCATTGGGATGTCGGACGAGTTCGTCACATTCGATCAACGCGCGGTGATTAAGGTGTGCGGCGTGGGCGGCGGTGGCGGGAACGCCGTGGCGCGCATGATCGAGGAGGGATTGCAGGACGTTGAATTTATCGCGATCAACACGGATGCGCAGGCGCTGAAACGCTCGCCGGCGGCGATCCGGTTACAGATCGGGTCGGGATTGACGGGCGGTCTCGGATCAGGCGCGAAGCCCGAAGTGGGCCAACGCGCGGCGGACGAGGACCGCGAGCGTATCTCCGACATTGTCGGCGGCGCCGACATGGTGTTCGTGACGTGCGGCCTAGGCGGCGGCACGGGGACAGGTGCGGCGCCGATCGTGGCGGACATCGCGCGCGGGTCCGGCGCGCTCACGGTGGCGATCGCGACGTTGCCGTTCGAATTCGAGGGGCAGGAGCGCATGGAAAACGCGCTCGCTGGCCTCAAGGATCTCGAGGGGGTCGTGGACACGATCATCGTGATCCCGAACGACCGTGTCGCGCAGTTGTGCCAGGACAACATCTCGCTACTGCAGGCGTTTCGCCGTGCGGACGAGGTGTTGCACAACGGAGTGCGCGCGATCTCGGAACTGATTACGGTACCGGGATTGATCAACGTGGATTTCGCGGACGTGCGGACGATCATGCAGTCGCACGGCCGGGCGCTGATGGGGATTGGCGTGGCGTCGGGAGAAGACCGGGCGGTGCGCGCGGCAAACGAGGCGATCGTGTGCCCGCTGCTCGAACAATCGAGCATCGACGGCGCGCGGGCGGTAATCGTGAATGTGAAGGCGGGATGCGACATCCGCATGCGGGAAGTGCAGGAGGCGGTGGCGACGGTGCAACAGGCGGCGCATCCGGAGGCGAACATCATCTTCGGTACGGTCGTGGAGGAGGCGGAGCGCGATGACTTGCAGGTGACGGTGATTGCGGCGGGATTCGACACGGTCATCGATCGGCAAGCGATGCCGGCGCAATGGCGGCGCAACGCGACGGCACGCCCGACGACGGTTGAAATCTCGACCAAGGCCCCTGAATCACAACCGGTTGCGGCGGTTACGGCGAAGAAGGATGGTCAGGTAGAATACTTGTTCCCGCAAGAGGAAGCCGCGCCTGCGCCGGCTGCGAAGGCCGAGCCGGATGAGGACATGGGCATCCCGGCCTACATGCGGAGGAGACGCCGTACATCGTGACGCAGCTTCGCGACGAGTTCCTGAAGATCCTCCAGCGCGCCATCCAGAAGGATGCGTCCGACATTCACTTGAAGACCGGCCAGGCGCCGTATTACCGCGTGGACGGAATCATCGAGACGGCGGGCGGGAGCGCGCTGCAGTCCGAGGACATGGACGCGATCGTGAAGTACCTGCTGACCGAGGAGCAGGCGAAGTATTTCGGCAAGCGCGGCGAGATCGACCTCGCGTTCACAGAGAAGGGCGTCGGGCGGTTCCGCACGAACGTGTTCCGCCAGCGTGGCACGATTTCGATCGTGATGCGGCGGATCAAGACGAAGATCCTGACCTGGGAACAGTTGAACCTGCCGAAGGCCGCGCTGAAGATGGCGGACCTGGTGCGCGGTCTCGCCGTGATCACGGGGACGACGGGGAGCGGCAAATCGACGGCGCTGGCGGCGATCATCGACTCGATCAACGAACGCCGGCGTTGCCACATCGTGACGATCGAGGATCCAATCGAGTTCGTGCATCCGGACAAACGGTCGGTGGTGAACCAGCGCGAGGTGACGATTGATACGCACGACTTCACGAGCGCGCTCAAGGCGGTGATGCGGCAGGACCCGGACGTGATCCTCGTGGGCGAGATGCGCGACCACGAGACGTTCCAGGCGGTGATGAGCGCGGCGGAAACGGGCCACCTGGTCTTTAGCACGCTGCATACGACCAACGTCAAACAGACGATCGATCGTATCATCGACCTGTTCCCCTCGTCGCAGCATGAGCAGATCCTGTCGCAATTGTCGAACAACCTCCGGGCGATCATGTGCATGCGGCTGTTGCCGCGCGCGGACGGCGTGGGCCGGGTGCCGTGCGTCGAGTTCATG
>CAYUZD010000028.1:3154-17054 GCA_964449475.1 uncultured Nitrospirales bacterium | reverse complement strand
CAGTTCTCCGTCGGCGGCTCCGCCTTCGGCCCCCAACTCATGCTCCTCACCATCCTAAACGACATCCACTTCACCGAGATCCCCGTCAACTACAAAAGCCGCGTCGGCGTCTCCAGCGTCACCGGGAACAAGTTCCGCGCCGCCCTCCTCGGCCTTGAAATGACCCTCATGGTCCTCCGCTACCGCGTCCGCGCCTGGTTCGGCTGGAGACCACCGGTCGTGAATCGACAAGATTTACAGGATTGACGAGATTTCTTGTCCCTCGCTCTCAATCTTGTCAATCCTGTAAATCCTGTCCATTCCCCTCCCACCGCAACAGCAAGAACGTCTCCGGCTTCGCATACCCCAGTCGGTACGGCAGCGCCCCGATCCCATGCCAATAGAACCCCGCGTGCGCATCCGAATCGAACGTCGTCGCCGCCAGCGTGTAAGGCTCATGCATCTCCTCGACCAGCGTGAACCCCCGTGGCACCGGCGTCCACGCCGCGCGTGCATACGCATCGACAATCAGTAAGCTGCCCGGTTCCATCAACGGACGCGCGGGATCGGCGAACGTTTTCTGCTCCTCGAACGCCAGCGGCGTCGCCCCGCCGTGCATCAGGTGGTACTCGAATCCCCAAAACGCCACGTAGTGCAGCGCCACGCCCTCCGTCCGCGCGCGTTCAAGCGCGCGTTCCGCGACGCGCTTGTCGTGCGACGCCACGTCGTCATCCGCGACCAGCGTCCACGCGCTCAGCAGCAAGCCCAGCGTCAGCGTCGCGACCGGAATCGCCCGGCCCCCGCCGCGCGGCATCACGAGCACCGCCAGCGCCGGCACCAGCGGCAGAATCGTCCGCACGTTCACGTAGTGGTTCAAAAACGCCGTGAACGCCAGCGTGCCACCCACCCACGCCGCGAGCAGAATCCCGTCGCGCGCGCCGCTCGCAAGAATCCCGCGCGCCGCCGCGACCGCCAGCAGCAGTCCCGCGAACAAAAACACGCCCAAGTGAATCAGCACGTCCCCGCGGAACGATTCCGACGCGCCGATCATCAGCTGCGCAAACGAGTAGCCGTCCACCACCGGCAAACACAGCGCCACCGCCGCAACGCCGATCGCGATCGTCCATCGCGTCCCCGCGCGCGCCGCACCCGCAATCGCCAGTGGTAGCGCGCTCCCGCCCAGAAACACCACCGTCAGCAATGGACGCGTCGCGCCGTGCTCGTTCATCCGCCACCGGCCCGACGACGCCACGCCCGCCGCATCCACGATCGGCGTCACGCCGTACCGGTAATACGTGTATGCCTGAAGCGCGCCGAATGCCGCCACCGGCAACGCGAGCCATCCCCACCATCCCCGCACCCTCGGTCGGCGCATGATTCCGTCCAGCAGCAGCAACGGCAACAGCGTCAACCCGAAATACTTCATCAGCGGCGCGATCGCCGCACACGCCGCCGCGCAGCACAACCACCGCCACGACCCGCGCTCGCACCCGCGCCGCCACGCCACGATCGCCCACGTGTAGAACGCCGCCATCGGCGCGTCCGTCATCAGGGTGGAGGCCGACACCAGAAACGCCGGCGTCAACACCGCCCCAGCCGCGCACTCCAGCGGCCGCGCCCCGAGGTCCCGCGCCAACTCGAACGCGGCCAGCGCCGCCAGCCCCGCAAACAGCGACATCCCCAGATGCAGCGCGACGATGTTCCAGTTCGTCAGCACGCCGATCGCCGCGAGGTAATACGCCGTCCCCGGCGGGTTGTGGCTGATCGTGTGAATCGGCACGCGCACCGCGCCGTAGTCAACCTCGAACCCGAAAAAGTCGAACGGCGCGCGCGCGATCTGCTCCGCGACCCAAATCGTCAGGTGGTCGTCCGCCTGATACGGCTTCCCCGCGAACGGCGCCAGCAACACGATCGGCAACACGAACGTCGCTACGCGCGCGGCGACAAGCCGTCTCCGATCCGCGCCCTCGCTCACTTCGCCGGCGCCCCCGGCACAAAGTCCGGCCCCGTCCACCGGTACAGGCCATATTCCTCGCGGCTCGCGAGCCCGAACTTGTACGGCAGGATGCCCGCCAGGTGCGAGTAAAACCCGCACTCGTCCGCGGAATGGTACGTCGCCACGCCGAACCGGTTCGGGTACGCGAAGAACGCAGCGTCCTCAAACTCGCCCGGCGCGGGCCGCCACCGCTCGCGGCCGTCGCTGCTCACCGCGATGAGGTCGCCGTGCTGCATCCGCACGTGCAGTTCGTCCCCCCAGCCGTCGCCCTCCACCTGAAATACGCGCGCACCCTCGAGCTGCACGTAGTACTGAAATCCCCACAGCCCAGAGTAGTAGAGCTGTACGCCGTCCGCCGCCGCGCGTTTCGCCGCCTCGCGCGCGCTGTACCGCCCGTTCTCCGCTACGGCGTAGTCTCCCAGCAGCACCCACATCGAAAGCACCGCGCCCGATGCGAGCGGCGCAAACGAGATCGCACGCCGAAACCCGGTCGCCGCGCCGGTCGCCCGCACGTTGCGCGCCATCAGGATCGCCAGCGCTGGCACCATCGGCAACAGTGTCCGCGCGTTGATCAGGTGATTGATGTACGTCGTGAACACCAACGCGCCCAGCACCCACAGCGACAGCACAACGCTCGCCGCGTCCCGTTTCTTCAACAGATCCTGCACCGGCAGCCACACCAGCAGCACGCCCAGCAACGCCATCGCACCCAGGTGCAGTCGCATGCTCCACGCGTACGGCGTCGGCGTGCCCAGTTCGAGTTGCAGCATCGAATACTCGCGAATCACCGGCGTCGCCGCCGCCACCGCGATCGCCATGGCCGCCAGCAGTGCCAACGGACGCATGTACCGCGGAGCGAAGAACGCGATCGGCGCGAAACATCCCCCGACAAACACCGCCGCGACAATCTCCCGGTACCACAACGCGTCGCCGCTCCGCACGTTCGTGTCCTGCGCCACGTCCGCCGCAATCGTCAGCAGGTTCACGCCGTACAGCCGCCACGACCACCAGAAAAACGCCGCCAGCACCAGCACCGGCACCACAAACGCCGCCAGCCACGGCCCCGGTTTCACCCGCTTCATCAGCGCGTACACGACCACCAGCCCCGCCGCCGTCACGCCGTAGTACTTCATCAGGCCCGCGATCGAGATCAGCACGACCGTCCCCGCGAGCCAACCCGCGCGGCCCGTCTCCACCCACCGCGCCCCCGCGTACATCGACCACACGTAACACGCCACCAGCGCAACGTCCGTCATCACCGTCGCACCGGACACCAAAAACGCTGGCGTCAGCACCGTCGCCGCTGACGCCAGCATTGGCCGGTCCGTGAACCGCGACGCGACGAGATACGTCCCCAATCCGCACAACCCCGCCGCAAGCAGACTCGCCAGCCGCATCACCGGTTCGCTCCACCCGCCCATCGCACCGAACACCGCCAACACATACGAGAACCCCGGCGGGTTCTGGTTGTACAGGTACATCGGCTCGAGTTCCTTGTTCCGCTCGACATACCCGCCGAAGTAATCGAACGGGTTCTTCACAATCTGTTGCGCTGTCCAGATAAACATCGGCTCGTCGATGTTGAACGCCCGATTCACAAACGGCGCCAGCAGAACGATCGGCAGAAAGAATGCCAACGCCACCTCCCGTCGCTTCCTCGATTTCGCCTGACCTTCCGCCGACATGCGCCTCCGCAAGTGTTGAAGATCTCGTTATCGTAATCCTTATCCTCATCATTATCGAAGTCCGCCCGATTCCGAAGAGGTGCCACGCCTAACCGAAGTCCGGCTTACGCGCATTGTCCTCAACCCCACGGGTGCCACGCCTAAGCGGGGTATGCTTAGGCGTGCGTCCAACGTCGCAGGATGCCACGCCCCATCGAAGTCCAGCTTAGGCCTGCGCGCCGCACATTGCGCCCCACCCGCCCCCGGCGGCATACTTCCACCCCGCTGGGGGCTGCCATGCCGGGGAAATCCACCGCCGTCGAATCCGGAAACGATCTCCGCGACCGCGTCGCCGACGCCGGCCGCGCGCTCGGGCTCGAAGCCGCCACGGAAGTCGCCGTCGGCCGCCGCGTCTGGGGCGCGCGACGCAAGATCGACGTCGTCCTCAAGCACCCCGAAACCCGCGTCAGCCTCGGCATCGAGTGCAAATTCCAGGGCACCACCGGCAGCGCCGAGGAAAAAATCCCCGCCACCATCCAGGACATCGCCGCGTGGCCCATCCGCGGCATCGTCGTCTACACCGGCGCCGGCTTCTCGCAAAACATGGAGTCCTATCTCCTCTCCACCGGCATGGCCGTCGAACTACGCGACCTCAAGCGCTGGCTCGAGCTCTACTTCGGACTATGACCGCCCCGCACGCCAACGGCCGCTACGCGCTCCCGCGACCCTTCCTCAAATGGGTCGGCGGCAAGGGCCAGCTCCTGCCCGAACTCGTCAAGCGCGTCGAACTCACCGGCGATTTCGGACGCTACCACGAGCCATTCCTCGGCGGCGGCGCGCTCTTCTTCGAACTCTACCGCACCGGAAAACTGAAGAAGAAGGCCTATCTCTCCGACAACAACCCGCGTCTCATCGAGGCGTACATCGGCGTCCGCGATCACGTCGACGAAGTCATCCGCCTGCTCCAGCGCCACAAACGCCGCCACTCGGAGAAACACTTCTACGCCGTCCGCGCGCACGTCCCCAAAACCCTCCCCGAACGAGCCGCACGCATCATCTACCTCAACAAAACCTGCTACAACGGCCTCTACCGCGAAAACAGCAAGGGGCTATTCAACGCGCCGTTCGGCCGATACAAAAATCCCGTCATCTGCGATGAGGACAACCTACGCGCCGTCTCGAAGGCACTCAACAAGGCGATGATCGAGGCGCGGCACTTTCAATCCGTCGCCAACGTTGCCCAACCCGGCGATCTCGTGTACTTCGACCCGCCCTACCACCCCGTGTCCAAAACGTCGTCGTTCGAAGGCTACCACCAAGGCGCCTTCGGCGAGGACTCGCAACGCCTCCTCGCGGAGGTCTTCGCCAAGCTCGCCGCGAACCGCGTCAACGTCCTCCTCTCAAACTCCATGACCAATTTCATCCGCGCGCTCTACAAGGACTTCCCCATCGACACCGTCCACGCCGCACGCGCTGTAAACAGCCGCGCCGACAAACGCGGCAAAGTCGCCGAAGCCCTCATCCGCAGCTTCCACTAGAGAATTTGGTGCCACGCCTAGGCTCCGCTTAGGCGTGCCGTCCCAACCCAGTCGGGGCCAAAACCCGGCGAAAAAAATCCGCGAGTTCCGTCTCCAGGAACAGAACTCGCTACCAAAGACCGAACAAGCAATGTGTAAACCATGTGTCCAGTTCTGGCATCAAGCTAACGAAATGCCCGGCTGGCGAGGAACTGTTCCGTGGCGAAAGCAACGGCGTTGCGGAAAATTGTGAGGCCCGCGCCCTCCGGCAGCAGGCCCTCCCGCGTCCACCGCGGGTGGTTCGTGCCGTCGAGAAACGCCTCCGGGTGCGGCATCAGCCCGAAGATGCGCCCCGAGGGATCGCAAATGCCCGCAATATCGTCGATCGATCCATTCGGATTCGGCGGATATATGCCCGCGGCCGGCTCGCCGCTCGCCAGTGCGTACCGCAGCGCGATCTGCCCGCCGGTCCGTAGCTGCTGCATCATGCCGTCGTCCCGCGCGATGAATTTGCCCTCGCCGTGCCGCACGGGCAACTCGATCTGCCGGATGCCGCGCGTCCACACGCAGACCGACGCCGCGTCCGCCGCGAGGTGTACCCACCGGTCCTCGAACCGCCCCGAGTCGTTGTGTGTCAGCGTCACCTGCTGCTCGAATTCGCCATTGAACAGCGGAAGGATTCCCATTTTCACCAGCACCTGGAACCCGTTGCAGATGCCGATCACCAGCTTGCCGTCGCCCACGAACTCGTGCAGCGACTCGCCCAAGCCGTACCGCAGCCGGTTCGCCAGGATCTTACCCGAGCCCACATGGTCCCCGAACGAGAACCCGCCCGGCACCGCCAGGATATGGTGTTCCTGCAGGAACACCGGCGACTCCATCAGGTCGCTCAGGTGCATCACGGTCACGTCGGCGCCCGCGCGCTCGAACGCCCGGCGTGTCTCCGCCTCGCAGTTGATGCCGTATCCGCTGATGACGAGCGCCCTCACGTACATCGCGTCACCATGCCAGCGGCCGCTTCCACGCGGTCTTCAGTTCATCGATGGTCGCATTCACGCGCACACGCTTCCCGGTCCGCACCACGAACCGCCGGTCCCCCGTCACCTCGCCCACCCGGTAGCACGCCTGCCCGCGGAACAGCGTTTCAAACGCCCCGGCGCGCGCCTTCGGCACCGTCACCACGATTCGGCTCTGCGACTCGCTGAATAGCGCGATCGTCGCGTTTTCCAGCCCGAGCGGCACGATGTCCAGACTCATCCCCAGGTCGCCGCCGAACGCCGTCTCCGCGAGCGACACGCCAAGCCCGCCGTCGGACACGTCGTGTGCCGACGCCACGAATCCCTTGTCCATCGCGCCGGTCAGCGTTTCGTACAGCCGGTACGCGCGTTGCGCGTCCACCTTCGGCGCCGTCTTCCCCAGTTGCCGCCGCGTCCGCAGGTATTCGCTCGCGCCCATCTCGTCCAGCGTCTCGCCCAGCACGTACACCGCGTCGCCCGCGCGCTTCGCGTCCATCGACACGCACTGCGTCACGTCCGGCACGATCCCCGCCGCCGTGAACAGCACGGTCGGAGGAATGCTGATCTTCGTGTCGCCAATCTTGTAATCGTTCTTCATGCTGTCTTTGCCGCTGATCAACGGAATGCCGTACGCGAGACAGAACTCGTGCAGCGCCTCGCAGCAGCGCACCAGTTGCGCCAGCTTGTGCCGGCCGTCGGGCGTCTTCTCGCTCTGCACCGGATCCGGCCAGCAGAAATTGTCCAGGCCCGCGATCGTCCCCAAGCGCGCGCCCACACACACCAGGTTCCGCACCGCCTCGTCGATCGCCGCCGCCATCATCCAGTACGTATCGAGGTCGCTATACTTCGGACAGATCCCGCACGCGATCGCCAGTCCACGGTTCGACCCCGCCACCGGGCGGATCACCGCCGCGTCGCCCGGACCGTCCCCGTGCGCGCCCTGGAACTGCTTCAGCACGCTCTGTCCCAGCACCTCGTGGTCGTACATCCGCACGAACGCTTCCTTGCTGCATACGTTCAGGCAACCAAGCACGGTCAGGAGGTCGCCCGTCAGATCGTCTCGGTCCTCGATCACTTCCTTCCGCGCCGGCACCGGATCCAGCCGCGCCTTGAGCTCCATCGTCGGCACGCCGTTGTGCAGGAACTCCATGTCCAACGCCGCCACCTGATCCTCGCCGTAGAAACATTCCAGCACGCCGGAGTCCGTAAACTCACCCAGATCCGTCGCCTCCACTTCCCGGCGACGCGCCAGATCCAGCAGCGCCTCCATGCAGTCCGGCGGCACCGCCAGCGTCATGCGCTCTTGCGCTTCGGACAGGAATATCTCCCACGGCGCGAGTCCCGGATACTTCAGCGGCGCGCGATCGAGATGGATTCGACAACCCCCCGGTGCCCTGGACATCTCGCCCACGCTGGAACCGAGCCCGCCCGCGCCATTGTCGGTAATCGACGAGAACAACCGAAGGTCCCGCGCTTCCAAAAGAAAGTCGGACATCTTCTTCTGCGTGATCGGGTCGCCGATCTGTACGGCCGTCGCGGGTGATCCTTCGTGCAGTTCCTCGCTCGAAAACGTCGCGCCGTGGATGCCGTCCTTGCCAATCCGTCCGCCGACCATCACGATCCGGTCGCCAGGCGCCGCCGCCTTCCGCTCGCTACGCTGCCCATCGACGCGAGCCGGAATCAGTCCGCCCGTTCCGCAGAACACCAGCGGCTTGCCGAGGTACCGCCCGCTGAACACGATCGCGCCGTTCACGTCCGGAATACCGCTCTGGTTGCCACCATCCACCACGCCCGCGTGCACGCCGCGCAGCACGCGCTTCGGATGGAACAGCCGTTCCGGGATCGGCCCGGAGTAGTCCGGCGGCGCGACGCAGAACACGTCCGTATTCAGAATGCACTTGCAACCCAGCCCCGCGCCGAGCACGTCCCGGTTCACGCCCACGATGCCCGTGATCGCCCCGCCGTACGGATCCAGCGCGCTCGGGCTGTTGTGCGTTTCCACTTTCAACGCGAAGTTCCACGTGTCGTCGAACTGGATGATCCCCGCATTGTCGTCAAACACGCTGACCAACCAGTCGGCCTTCGCGCGCAACTGGTCCGTCGTCGCTTTGATGTACGTCTTGAACAGGCTCGATATCCGGCGCGTCTGGCCGGACTCGTCCGTGTACGCAATATTCGCGGCGAAAATCTTGTGTTTACAATGTTCCGACCACGTCTGCGCGAGCGTCTCGAGTTCGACGTCGGTCGGCCCCGCGGGCAGGCCCAATCGCGTGCGTTCCGTGCGCACGTCAGGGCGGCGATAATAGGCCTGGATCGCCCGCATCTCGGACAACTCCAGCGCCAGCAGTCCCTCGCGGCTGATCCGCGTCAGCTCGTCGTCCGGCACGTCGAGCCGGACCTCGCGAGCGCGCGCATCGCTCCGGTCCGTCACCACCGGCAGGCCCAGCAGCGGCTCGCCGCGCGTCCCGCGGAACTCCTCGAACGTCAATATCCTCCACCGCTGGATGAGCTTGTTCGCCAACAGACCCGAAACGATCCGCTCGCAGTCCGCCCGGCTCACGTTTCCCGTAATGAAGTATTGGCTCGAGGTGTACACGGCCTCGTTCCGCGTCAGGGGATGGCCGAGCAAATCGCCAATGCCCTGCGCGGCGCTTCTTCCGACATTGTCCGTCACGCCGGGGAGAAACCCCACCTCGATCACGAAATCGCACTCGTGCACGAGCGGCGCATCCGTCAACGATTCCTGAATGACGGGATCGGTGAACAGTTCGTCGCGGACCCGTGCCAGTTCCTTCGGGTTCAGGTGCGCCTGCACGGTATACACATCCACCACACGCACATCGTCCACCCGAATCCCCAGATCCTCCGCGATCCGCGCGCGCACGCGCCGGCCCGCGGGATCCGGCCATTGCGGCAGCATCCCCACCGCGATGCGGTGAATGGGGCTCTCAACGGTCTCAAGCTGCGGTGGAATGGCTACAACTCCCCTGTGTACCGAACCTTGCCCTGCGGATCCTTGACAACGCGGCCGATTAACGTCGGTGGCGTCTCGGACTGCGCAAGCCAGTCCATCGCCTTCGCCTCCTGCGCGGCGGGCACCACGACGAGGAACCCCTGCCCGCAATTGAACGTGCGCAGCATTTCGGCCTGCTCGACATTGCCCAACTCGCGCAGGTACCGGAAGATCGGCGGCAGACGCCAGGTGTTCAGGTCGATCTCCGCCCCCAGCCCCTCGGGCAGAATCCGCGGCAAATTGTCCGTGATCCCGCCCCCGGTGATATGGGCCATCCCTTTCACCGTCACGATCCGCATGAAAATGTTCATCGCGCGCGCGTAGCTGCGGTGCGGTTCGAGCAACACCTCGCCCACGCTCCGGTCCATGCCCGGGACCGGATCCGTCACCTTCAGCGACGCTACATCGAAACAAATCTTCCGCGCGAGGCTGTACCCGTTCGTGTGAAGCCCGGAAGACGGCAGCCCGATGATCGGATCGCCAGCCTCGATCGTCGATCCGTCGACGATCTTCTTGCGATCCACCACGCCCACGATCGTCCCGGCAATGTCGTACTCGCCCACGCGGTACATGTCGGGCATCTCGGCCGTCTCGCCGCCTATCAGCGGACATCCCGCGAACCGGCACCCGTTCGCGATGCCGTTGATCACCGACTCGACCACGTTCGGTTCCACGCGTCCAAACGCGATGTAGTCCAGAAAGAACAGCGGCCGCGCACCCTGCACCAGGATGTCGTTCACGCAGTGCGACACGATGTCGATCCCCACCGTGTCGTGCTTGTTCATCATGAACGCGATCTTGAGCTTCGTCCCGACGCCGTCCACGCTCGATACCAGCACGGGCTCGTCCATCGCGCTTGTGTCGAACCGGTACATCGCGCCAAACGATCCAATGTCGCGCAACACCTTGTCGTCGAACGTTCGCCGGATCACTTCCTTGACGCGCCGGAGGGATTCGTCAGCGGCGTCAATGTTGACGCCGGCGTCGCGATACGTTAGCGGGGTCTTGTCCTGGGGCATGGGCGCCTTTCGCGTGCAACCAAGGGTACGTCCCGAGCATACCGCGCGATGCGTTATAACGCAATCGAATTATGTCTATCAATTTGATAAACTTTGATTATGCTTCAACTCGATGCCATTCGTTGCTTCTGCGCCGTGGTCGATGCCGGAAGCTTCCACGCCGCCGCGCAGCAGCTCCACCGCACCCAACCTGCGGTCTCGCAGCGTCTGCGCGCGCTCGAACGCCAGTGCGGCGAAGCGCTCCTCGACCGCCGCACGCGCAAGCCTACCGCCGCAGGCCGCATCGTGCTCGAACGGGGCCGCGCGCTGCTCCGCGCCGCCGAGGCGCTCGAGGCCGAGGTCCGCGAGTCGGTCAAGGCCGGCGGCGAGTTGCGCATCGGCACGAGCGACACGAACGCGCTCTACTTCCTCCCGGAGCGCGTAAGCGCGTTCGCCCGGCGCATGCCGGACGTCCGCGTGTTCGTCCATTGCCGCTCGTCCGACGAAGTCGCCGACGGGGTCGAGCGCGGCGACCTCGATCTCGGCATCGTCACGCTGCCGCTGAAACGATCCAGCCTTGAAGTCCGCTCGCTCTTTGAACAAAGGCTGGTCGTCATTGTGCCCAAGCGGCACGTGCTGGCCCGGCGCGCGCGCGTTCGGCTGGAGGACCTTGCCGGGCAGTCGATGGTGTTGATTCAGGATTCGACCCGGACCGGCACGCAGTTACGGCAATTCTTCGCCTCGGAAGGGTTCACGCCGAATACCGTCATGGACAGCGGAAGCTTTGAAGTCATCAAACAGTATGTGGCCGAGGACGTCGGTGTCTCGATCGTGCCCGAACTCGCCCTGCGCCGCGACGACGCGCGCAAGCTAAAGCCGCTTCCATTGCCCGGCCTCCCGCGTGTCGCGATCGGCGCCGCGTGGCGCGCCCACGGCCATCAGTCCCGCGCCGCGAAGACCTTTCTCGACATCCTGTTCGCGCGTCAGACGTCGTAGATCTCGCCGTACTTGCGTTCGAGGTACTCGAGGTAGGCCCGCGAGCCCGGCTCGGTCTTCGTCGCATCGCGCACAAGCTCGACGGCCGTCTTGCGGCGCCCAACCGAGTGCACGTGCTTCCGCAGCCAGGCGAGCAGCGCCGAGAAATCGCCCCGTCCCACTTGCGCCCACAGTTCCGGCACGTCACGCTCGATTTGCTCGATCATCTGCGCCGCGTACAGGTTGCCGAGCGTATACGTCGGGAAATACCCGATCGCCCCGTGCGACCAGTGCACATCCTGCAGGCACCCTCGCGCGTCGTCCGGCACGTCAAGGTCGAGGTACCGCTTAATCAACTCGCTCCAACGCGCGGGCACATCCGCGACCGCCAGCTTGCCCTCGATCAAATCGACTTCCACCTCGAACCGCAGGATGATGTGCAGGTTGTACGTGCATTCGTCCGCGTCCAGCCGCCGCAGCGTCGGTTCGACGTGGTTCACCGCACGGTATATCTGCTCATTCGTGACGTTGTTCAACTGTTCGGGAAAATAGTCGCGCAACACGCTCCCGTAATGGTCCCAGAACGGCCGGCTCTGCGCGATGCGGTTCTCCCACAGGCGAGACTGGCTCTCGTGGATGCCGAGCGAGATCGCCTGTCCCAGCGGCGTCCGCCGGTCCTCCTCGCGCATGCCCTGCTCATACAACGCGTGCCCGCCCTCGTGCACCGTCGCCGAAAATCCGGGAAACAGGTTGTCGGGGTAGCAGTGCGTCGTCACGCGGACGTCGTAGAGGTCGAACTCGGTCGTGAACGGATGCTCCGAGTGGTCCTGCCGGCCCGCCTGGAAGTCATACCCCATGTCGCGCAACAACCGCAGCGTAAAGTCCCACTGCTTCGACGTGTCCCACTTGCCCTCGGTCCACGACAGGTCGGCCTGCCGCGGCGATTTCACGATCCGCGCGATGAGCGCGCTCTGACGTTTCGCCAGTTCCGCAAACATCGGCCGGAGCTGTTCCGCCGTCATGCCGCGCTCGAACTCGTCCAGCAGCGCGTTGTAGGGCGACCCTTCGTAACCGAACAGGCCCGCTTTCTCGCGACACAGTCCCACGAGTGTTTCGAGGTGTGGACGGAACACCGAATAGTCCGATTCCTGTTTCGCCCGGATCCACGCCTGAAACGCCTTGCTCGTCTCCTCGGAGAATCGCGCGACGAAACGTTCCGGCAGCTTCGTCGCCCGGTCATAGTCGTGCCAGGTCTCGGAGACGAGCTTGCGTTCGTCGGGCGTCAAGTCGTTCGCATCGCGAAGCCGTTTCAGCAAATCGCCAAGCTTCGGGTCCGTGAACAGGCGGTGCGCGATGCCCGAGAGCGTGGCGAGTTGCTGGCCGCGGGCCTCCGCACCCTTCGGCGGCATGTTGACCTCCTGGTCCCACGAAAGCACGCCCATCGCGGCTCGTACATCGAACACCGGCGCGAGTTCGTCGCGCAGAGATCGGATCAACGGATTGGACATGAAGATTACCTCGAATACGACGCTGCTTAGGCTGGATACGATAGACCAAGCCGGCGATCGCGGACGAATCCCGCCGGGACGGATGGTTCTACGCGGTCTTGCGCATGCGGTCGTCGCCCGTGCGCGCGGCTTCGGCCTCCTCAAGTTCAGCTTCAGAGCGTGGGAGCCGAATCAACTCGCCCATGCGGCGCTCGAGCGCCGACTGACGGCCGCCGGCCGTCAACATCAGCGTGACAATCAATGCGAACACGGAAAGTCCCTGAATCAGTCCCAGCGCGCTGTCGAAGCCGCGCGTGCTGTTCCGCAGCGACATCCCGGCCAGCCCCAGCACGAAACACATCAGATAGATGAACAGGACCGCGCGGCGCTGCGTGAAGCCGAGCCAGACCAGCCGGTGCGACAGGTGGTCCGGCGCGCAATGTTCTATCACGTCGCGCAGAGACCGCGTCTCGCCCCTGAAGATGCGCGACAGGATCACGTATGCAAAATCGAAGATCGGCACGCCAATGATCAACACCGGAATCGTGCACGCCACCACGCGCGATTCTGCCCACTCACCCATCACGCCCAGCGCCGCGAGCGTGAACCCGAGGAAAAAGCTACCCGCATCGCCCATGAACACCTTGGCCGGCTTGAAGTTGTACAGCAGGAACCCCAGGTTCGCGCCGATCAGACCCGACGCCAGCAACCCGAACCACGAGAGGCTCGTCTCCGTACCCGCCGAGAAATGCGCGTCCACCGCGATCGCGAGGTACATGGCCGACACGATCACCGCAATGCCGGACGCAAGTCCGTCCATGTTGTCGATGCCGTTGAACGCGCTGGTCACGCCGACGATCCACAGCCACGTCAGAAACAAATCGAGCGGGTAGATCCCCGTCAGGCTTAGCTGCACGCCGAACAGCGACATGATCAGCGTCGCCCAGGTCAGCGCCGCCAGCTTTACCACCGCCGGCACGCCGCCGCGCAGATCGTCAATCGCGCCGACCACGAGGCAGATGAACGACCCCAGCAGCACGCCCTTCATCGGGTTGTCGCGGTAGTCCGGCAACAACACCGCGATCGCGAACGCAATAAAAATGGCGATGCCGCCCCCGCGCGGCGTCGGCTGCGTATGGATCTTCTCCCGGCTCACGCGATCGAGCACGTTGAACCGGCGCAGCAGCGCGATGCACGCCGGCATCCCGAACGCCGCAAACACGAACGCCGTCGCGCCCGTGTACACGTAGAGCAC
>CAYUZD010000028.1:0-3054 GCA_964449475.1 uncultured Nitrospirales bacterium | reverse complement strand
CCCCCAACGCGCCGCCCCTCATTCGAAGAAGCGGCGCACCCCCTCGATCACGCCGTCGACCTCGTCCTCCCCCATCGCAGGATGAATCGGCAACGAAACCGCTGTCGCATGAATCCGATCGGCCTCCAGGCACGGCCCCGCGCACCACGCCGTCCCGCGAAGCCGCCCGCCCGCCGTGTAGTGATGCGCCGGACGGTACACCGGCGCCTTCGCCTCGATCCCCGCCTCGTTCAACCGCGCGAGAAGCGCCGGCTGCAACTCCGTCGTCACGACAAACCTGAAGAATACGTGGTCCGAAGGATCCGGCAAATCCAACGGCAACTCACGGAACGCCGCGTAGTACCGGCCGGCAATGTCGCGCCGCCGCCGCAGAAAATCCGGCAGCCGCCCGAGCTGCACGCGGCCGAGCGCCGCCTGCAGCTCCGTCATCTTGTACGTGAACCGCGGAACGAACTCGTCACGGTTGTCGTAGTCCCGCCGATCCCGGACGGTCTCCGCAAGCCCCTCGTTGTCCGTCAGCACCATCCCGCCTTCGCCCGTCGTGATGAGTTTCGTCGCGTAGAACGACGCGATCGCCGCGAGGCCCTCCCGGCCCCACGGGCCGCCCAGCGACTGCGCAACGTCCTCGATCACAGCAGGGTGTCCAGGCAGCGCCGCGCGCTTGCCGAACAGGTGCGGCACAATCGCGTATTTCGCGCCGCGCGGCACCACGCGCGCGTCCAGATTGAAGTCCTCCCCCACGTCGCAGATGCACGAGGTCGCGCCGTGCAGCGACACGGCCGTTAGCAGCGACGCGCACGCATACGCCGGGATCACGACGTCTTCACCGATCGGCACGTCCAGCGCGTTCAGCACCAGGTGCAGCGCCGCCGTGCCGCTGCTCACCGCCACGCCGAATCGCCGGCCCACGACCGCCGCGCACTCCTCCTCGAATGCCGCGACCTCCGGGCCTTGCGCGAGCCGTCCCGAGCGCAATACGCGCAGCACGGCTTCTTCTTCCTCGGTGCCGAGTACCGGCGCACTGTGTGCTATCGCGTGAGTTGTCCGCATAACACTCCCAGCGACTCCGGCCCGCAGTTCATCAACAAGTCCACGATCGAAAGGTCCGCAATGAAGTCCCCGTGCCGCTGCGGATAGACCGGCGCGTGCCACTCCTGCAACTCCAGCGCAATCCCTTCGCGCTCGAGCAGCCCGGCGTCCAGATACACGTCAAGCGCATATGCGCCGCTCAAGTAGGTGTCGCCCCCGACCGCCTTGATGAGATTCGCCAGCCGCTCGGTCGCCGTGCCCGGCACGCGCAGGTCCGACGAATACACGAGCGGCGTCCGGATCCCCAGCGCGTCCACGAATAACCGGAGCATGTGCCGGTTCAGGCCGTTGAGCGTTTCCCACTCGCGCGAGTACGTCTCGCGAAGAAACCCGGCGTACTCCGAAAAATACGGCGCGTGCGCGTAGCTCTGATCGATAGTCGCCCAGTGCTTGCGCCGCCACGGGGTCTCGTCGTGGATTCGGACTTCGTCCAGCCGCTGGCCCGCGTGCATGAACACCGGCACCGTCAGCAGCGTCGCGCCGGACGACGTCTTCACGCGATTGCGGTTCTGCCAGCCGTTTTTGTTGAACTGGATGTCGTCGAGGACGACGAAGACATCGCTATGGTGAATCTTGTCGAAATACCGCAGCCACGGCAGGTAATGGAGCTGATGGATCCCCACCCGCATACGTTTCCCCCGCGTCAACGCCACGGCCAAACTCCCCCGAGCCGGCCCCTCACAACGCGCGCCCGCCCTGCAGCCGGGCTGGCACCCTCACTTATCGTATGTCCGCGTCGAACCAGCGTAACAGCCCGACCAGCCCCCGCGCGCGCCGCAGCATCGTCGGCTTCAGACCCCGCACGCGAAGCTTTTCCTTGGCATCCTTCCGGTTCTGCGCAATGACCACGCCTCCGATGAACGACTTCTCGAGGTTTTCGCCGCTGCCTTCCGCGCGAATCGCGTGATACTCGTAGGTCGGCATGCTGCCACTCCTCCGAACAGCCGCGATTATACACGAGAACGGCGAAATCAAAACAAAACTGACAAGGTCCGGAAAAACCCTCCCGCCTCACACGCGCGCGGGTTGCGCACCCAGCGCCGCGCGCACGGCGCCGATCGCATGCTTCAACATCGCGTCGTCTATGTCGAGATGGAACACCGCGCGCACTCGCTGTCCGCCCATCGGGATCATCAGCACGCCCGACGATCCTATCGAGCCGATAAACGACAACACGTCGGGCACCTCGAAGATGACGATGTTCGTCGGGTTCGGAAACGGAAACCGGACGCCCGGCAATCCCTCGATCGCCCGCCGGAATTCGCGCGCGCGCCGGTGGTCGTCCCGCAACCGTTCAAGGTGATAATCCAGCGCGTACATGGCCGCTGCCGCCAGCACACCCGCCTGGCGCATGCCTCCGCCCAGCATTTTGCGGAACCGGTGCGCCTCGTGGATTGTGTCTCGCGTTCCCGCGAGAATCGATCCGACCGGGCAGCCCAGCCCTTTCGAGAAACAGAAGCAAATCGTGTCGCAATGCGCCGCCAGTTCGGACGCCCGGTAGCCCGCCTCGACCACGGCATGGAACAGCCGCGCCCCGTCGCAGTGCACCTTCATGCCGTTCTGGGTCGCGAGCGCCCGCAGGTCCTTCACCGTCTCGAGCGAGTAGAAGTTGCCGCCGCCCCGGTTCGTGGTGTTCTCAATCGAAATCGTCGCCGTCGTCGAATAGTGATGATCGGGCGTCTGCACAATGTATGGTTCAACGTCCGCGCGCGTGATCCGGCCCATCTCGCCGCGGATCGTGCGCGTCATGAACCCGCCGATGGCCGCGACGTTTCCCGCCTCGTAGTTGTACGGGTGCGCGTCCTCGCTCAGCACGATCGTCTCGCCCGCGCGCATCTGCGACAGAAAGGCCAGCAGGTTCGCCATCGTACCGCTCGGCACGAACAGCGCCGACTCCTTCCCGAGCAACTCCGCGACGCGGTCCTGCAACCGGTTGACCGTCGGGTCCTCGCCGAACACGTCGTC
>CAYUZD010000027.1:0-17085 GCA_964449475.1 uncultured Nitrospirales bacterium | reverse complement strand
ATGGATTGCCGCTCGCGGACCGTCGTGCCTTCCTTGATCGGCTCCTCGTTCCAGTAGCGCTCGCCGCTGCCGCCGTAGACCACGAGGCCGGCGCGCTCGGCGACCATCACGCACCGGGCGATCTGTTCCTCGTAGTCCGCGATGCGCTGGGACTCGATGTTGAACTGGCCCTCGGCGGAAAGCAGCTTGGCCTTGGCCTGCGCGAGTTTCGAGAGCGCCTGTTGCTCGGTGCGCTGCAGTTTGCGCCGCGCGAGCACGTAGTCCGCCATCAGCTTCTGCGCTTCCTTAGAGAACTCGTACTCGACAAACAGTTGCCGCGCGACCTCGGCCGCTTTGACGCTCGCGATGGCCTTGTCGAGCGAGATCTTCGCGTTCTGGAGGTCGTTCGACGTCGTGAAGTTCTTGTCGAACAGGCGCTGTTTGCCCTCGTAATCGTTCTGCGCCTTGGCCTGATCGGCACGCGCCATCATCAACGCGTCCTCGAGCGTGCTGAGCTTCTGGCTGGCCTCGCCGCTGCCGAGGACCTCCGCGCGGGCGTATTCGCTGAACTTGATGTCCGGCGTCGGGATGCGGAGATCGTCGATGGTCAGGTCGGCGACCGATTCCGCCTGTTCCGCGCCTTCGATTCCCGCAACGGCCGCGGCCGGCGCGGGTTCCGCTTCGGGATCGATCACGGGCACGGGCGACTTCGGTTCGGCTTCAAGTTGCGCGGCGGCTTCGACGGCCTGCGCGGCGGCGACGGCCTGACGTTTCATTTCCTCCGCGATCGCCTTGGAAGCGACTTCGCGCGCCTCCTGCGCGGCCAGCGCCTCGGCGGCGCGCTGTTTCTCGTACTCGTCGAGCTCCTTGAGAGCGTTCATGACGACGGCGGTGACTTGGCTGCCGAGGTACTTCGACAACGCCATCTCGGCGAAGGTGACCTCGAGTCTTGCCGAGTAGATGTCGCTCTCGCTTTGATTGATCTCGATGTCGAACGCCTTCTCGGCTTCGGTGAGCGCGGCCTGCGTTCCCTTGAAGCTGATCTGCGCCGTAGTCAGTTGTTCCTGTAGTTTCGACGAGTCGAGCTCGACGAGCTTCTTGTGGTTCGCGACGTCCTCCTCGGTGACGTAGTAGCCCTCGTCCACAATGAAGAGAATCTTGGTGCCTTCCCAGCCTTTGACCTCGGACTTGATCTCCTGGCTCTCGAGCGCCTCGACGTTGCCGCCGTCCACGACGGAGATATCGAGTGGGCCGCGCCGGACGGTGAACGTCGTGTACTGCGTCTCGACGGGGCCGCGGGAGTACCAGAACGCGGCCGCGACGACACCAAGGGCACCGACAGCGAGCGTCGATTTGAGGATGAACCCACCGGGACCGCGCTTACGGACCACTGCGTAACTCCTTGGCATGACTAGCTATACGGCGGTAGTCCGCCACTCGGACACCATGATACACCGTCGTTGAGCGGGTACCAACCCCAATGATGAGACCGCGATTCCCTTCATTTAATGACAATAACGACGCAAAGGATTGATTTTCTGACGTTCGAGATACCCGAACCGGCCGGTGCGCTGCCCGTGAAACCTTTGAACAGATTAGACGCTTGACGCGTCGGAATGATTGTCGGTTCATCTGCGTTCCGATCAGATGCGAATAAGCCGATTCGTTGTAAAGTATTCATTCGTTGTGCGTTGACCGTTCTTCGACCGCTTTCGGGGCGGGTGGTATACTTCCGGCCCTGGGGGCTAACCCCTGTAGAATAAGGTCATTATGCTTTGCCAGAACTGTCACAAGAACCTCGCTTCCGTTCCCTACACCGAGGTCGTGGACGGCAAGGTCACCTCGCTGCAACTGTGCCAGGAATGCGTGATCCAGCGTCAGGACGGAACGGACGCGGGCTTCCAGTTCGCCAAACCGGCCCAGTTCAGCCGCGGCAAGGGCAAGGCGACGACGGACATCACGCCTGAGCCGCTGGAAGCGCGGAAGTCGTGCAGCGCGTGCAATACGACGCTCAAGCAGATTATCGATTCGGGGCGGGTAGGGTGCAGCAGTTGCTACGCGACGTTCCCGGTGCAATTGGAATCGCTGCTCGAAGGGATCCACATCGCGCTGGCGCACCGCGGCAAGATTCCGCGGCTGAGCAACGCGCGGGCGCGGGTCCGCACGGACCTGCAATCCAAGCGCGCGCTGTTGAAGACCGCGCTGAACATGGAAAACTACGAAGAAGCGGCCGCATTGCGAGACGAGATCAAGGTCCTCGAGCGGGGCCTGAGCGCGTCAGAAGGCGGCAAAGACTAGAACGCGACAGGAACAGGAAGCGGTATGGTTGAGACGCTGCGGGACAAGAAAGCGGAGTGGATGTCCGCGTCGGGCGCGGAGGCGGACATCGCCGTGTACACGCGGTGCCGTCTGCACCGGAACTTGGCGGACTTTCCGTTTCCGGGGCAGTGCACGCTGGACGAACGCCGGGCGGTCGAGGAGCGCGTCAGCGGCGCGATCGAGGCCCTGAATTTCCTGTCGACCGGTGCGTATTTCCCGATAGCGGACTTGAGCTCGCTTGAACGGCGGTTCCTGGTCGAGCGTCGGCTCGTGGCGCCGGCGTTCGTCGAGACCGAAAGCCCCGCGGGCGTGTACGTCAGCGACGATCAGGGCCTGAGCGTCACCATCAACGACGAGAACCACATCACGATCACGTGCATCGCGTCCGGCTTGCAGTTGAACGACGCATGGTCGCGCATGTCGCTGTTGGACGACATGCTGGCGGGCATGCTCGATTTCGCGTTCAGCGAACGTCTCGGATACCTGACGTCGTCGGTGCGCGACGTGGGGACCGGCTTCCGCGCGGGCGTGCTGTTGCACCTGCCGGGATTGAACGTCGCGAACCTGCTCGGGCCGGTGACGGAGGAAGTCGCGACGAAGCGGCACTGGCTGGAATCGTTTCCGGAGACGGCGCGGCAGGCGCAGGGCGAGCTCCATCTGCTGAGCCATATCAGCACACTCGGAAGATCGGAAGAGGAAACGCTGTTCCACCTCAAGCACCTCGCGACGGAGCTGATCGCGAAGGAGCGCGAGACGCGCGACCACCTGCGCAAGGACGCGCCGCTGCAACTCGAGGACCGCGTCGGGCGCGCGCTCGGCGTGGCGCGGCACGCGCGACTCCTTGCAACCGCGGAAGGCAATTCGCTATTGTCATCCTTGCGGTTGGGCGTCTCTGGCGGGATGCTCGATCAATTTTCCCTCCAGCTGATCAACGAAGTTTTCATTGCGTCGCAGAATGCCCATATCGAGATGAAGAGCGGGCGGCTCTGCGATGAATTGCAGTTGAGCGCCGAACGTGCGGACCTGTTTCGTGCACGGTTCGCATAGGCGCAGAAGGGGAAGTATCGGACTATGTGGGAACGGTTTACCGAACGCGCTAAGCGGGTGGTGAGCGCCGCGCGCGAAGAAGCGACGCGGCTCAATAGCGAGTACGTCCGCACGGAGCATATTCTGCTCGGGCTGTGCCGCGAGCCGGAAGGCATCGCAGCGCGGGCGCTGGAGAACCTCGGTGTCGACATCGAGGCGCTGGCAGTCGAGATCGAGCAGCAGTGCCAGCGCGGTACGGCGAGCGTCTCGGGCGACGAGATCGCGTTCACGCCGCGCGCGAAGAAGGTGCTGGAACTTGCGGTGGAAGAGGCCCGCCGGTTCAACCACAGCTACATCGGCACGGAACACATCCTGCTGGGCCTGATTAAGGAAGGCGAGGGCATCGCCGCGAAGGTCCTGCAAGACATGAAGATCGACCTCGGGCGCGTGCAGGCGGAGATCATCCGGCTGCTCGGCGATCAGTCACGCAGCGGCCAGCCCGCGGCGACGGGCAAGAAATCGCAAACGCCCGCGCTGGACACCTTCGGGCGCGACCTGACGCAACTTGCGCGGGAGAACAAGCTCGACCCGGTGATCGGGCGCGAGGAAGAGATCGAGCGCGTGGTGCAGATCCTCAGCCGACGCACGAAGAACAACCCGGTGTTGATCGGCGAGGCGGGCGTGGGCAAGACTGCGATCGTCGAGGGCCTCGCGCAGCGCATCGTGGACGGCGACGTGCCAGACCTGTTGCTGGGCAAACGCGTGCTGACGCTGGACCTCGCGGGCGTCGTCGCGGGCACGAAGTACCGCGGCCAGTTTGAAGAGCGGCTCAAGTCGGTGATGAAGGAAATCCGGCGCGCGGACAACATCATCCTGTTCATCGACGAGTTACACACGATTGTCGGCGCGGGTGCGGCCGAGGGCGCGGTGGACGCAGCGAACATGCTCAAGCCGTCGCTCGCGCGCGGCGAGCTGCAATGCATCGGTGCGACGACGATGGACGAATACCGCAAGTACATCGAGAAGGACGCGGCACTCGCGCGGCGGTTCCAGACGATCATCGTCGAGGCACCGTCGGTCGATGAGACCATCGAAATCATCAAGGGCCTGCGCGACAAGTACGAAGTGCACCACCGCGTGAAATTCTCCGACGAGGCGGTGGAGGCCGCGGCGAAGCTGTCGCACCAGTACATCACCGACCGGTTCCTGCCGGACAAGGCGGTGGACGTGATCGACGAGGCGGGCAGCCGCGCGCGCCTGCAGATCACGACGCGCCCGGCGGAGCTCAAGGAACTCGAGCAACACATCGAGAGCGTGACGCAGGAGAAGGAATCGGCGATCCGCAGCCAGGAATACGAGAAGGCCGCGAGCCTGCGCGACCAGGAACGGACGCTCATCGCCAAGCTCGACGAGAAGAAGCGCGAGTGGGAACGCAAACGCGACTCCGCGGAGATGGTGGTCACGGGAGAAGACATCGCGCACGTGGTGTCCCGGTGGACCGGCGTGCCGCTGATGAAACTCGAAGAGAAGGAATCCGCGCGGCTGCTCCGCATGCGCGAGGAATTGCACAAGCACGTCATCGGCCAGGACGAAGCGATCGACGCGATTACGCGCGCGATTCAGCGGTCTCGTGCGGGCCTAAAGAGCGCGAAACGGCCCGTGGGGTCGTTCCTGCTGCTGGGCCCGACGGGCGTCGGCAAGACGCTGCTGGCGAAGACGCTCGCGAGCTTCCTGTTCGGCAGCGAAGATGCGCTGATCACAATCGACATGTCCGAGTACATGGAGAAGTTCGCCGTGTCGCGCCTGGCCGGCGCGCCTCCGGGCTACGTGGGGTACAACGAGGGCGGCCAGTTGACGGAGCGGGTCCGCCGCCGGCCGTATTCGGTCGTGCTGTTCGACGAGATCGAGAAGGCGCACCCGGACGTGTTCAACACGCTGCTGCAAATCCTCGAAGAAGGCCAGATGACGGACTCCACCGGCCGCCGCGTCGATTTCCGGAACACGGTCATCGTGATGACGAGCAACATCGGCGCGCGCCGGATGACGAAGCACCTCAGCCTCGGGTTCCAGAAGGGCGCGGACGACGACGCCCACCTCGCGATGAAGGACCGCGTGATGGACGAGGCGAAGAAGGTGTTCAATCCTGAATTCCTGAACCGCATCGACGAGGTGATCGTGTTCCACCGCCTCACGGACCACGAACTGCGCGATATCGTGGACATCAACCTTGGCGAAGTCACGAAGCGCCTGTCCGAGAAGGACATCGAACTGGTGCTGACGGACGAGGCGAAGGACCTGATAGTGAAGAAGGGGACCGACGACGAATACGGCGCGAGGCCGCTGCGGCGCGCCGTGCAGCAGTATGTCGAGGACCCGTTGTCGGAACAATTGCTGATGGGGGCGTTCGAACCCGGCAGCCGCATTGTCGTGCAGGTCTCGGAATTGACGGGCGACCTCATGTTCAATACGGAACTGCCCGTAGCCGAAAGTATCGGTTCTTGATTCCAAAAAGGGCTGGGCTGTGGGTTATTGCCACGCTCGCCTCGTTCTCGGGTGTCTGGGCCCAAGAGAGCGGCCGTGTTGTACTCGATGCGGTCGAGGTCCGGGGACTCGAGCGGGTGAGCGAGTCGCTCGTTCGTTCGCAGATTGAGGTCAAGCCCGGCGACACGCTCGACTACCGGGCCGTGCAGCGCGATCTCCGGCGCCTCTATCCGATTGGGTATTTCGCGACGATTAGCGCGGAACTGAGCCAGGCGGACGGCAAGAACATCCTCACCTATGTGTTCCTCGAAGAGCGGATCATCGACGAGATCCGCATTCAGGGGAACAAGAAACTGAAGGCGCGGCAGTTGCGCGGCGCGATCTCGTGGCACGAGGGCCAGGCGTTCGTGCGCGAAGGGTACGGCGAGGAGCGCGACGCGATTCTCAACCTGTACCGGTCCAAGGGGTTCCTGAATACGACGGTGGACATCATCGTCGAGCCGGTGGCGCCGTCGCGCGTGCGCGTGACGTATCAGATCGTCGAAGGCCGCAAGGCGCGCATCAAGAGCATCGATTTCATCGGCAACGAGGCGTTGTCCCAGCGCAAGCTCAAGCGCACGATCAAGACGCGCCGCGCGTACTGGTTCTTCGGCGGCCGGTACGACGAGGAGAAGTTCGAGACGGACCTCGCGAAGGTATTGGACGCCTACGGCAACGTCGGCCGGCTCGAGGCGAAAGTCGCATCGACGGACTTCAACTACGGCCGGAACGGCAAGCGGCTCGACATCGACATTTCCGTCGTCGAAGGGCCAGAGTACACGATCGAAACGCTCTCGACGGCGAACAACGAGGTGTATTCAAACGACGAGTTGGCGCCGCTGATCTGGTCGAAGCAGGGCGAAGTGCACAACAAGGGCCAGGTGAACGGAGACGCCGGGCGGATCCTGAAGCTCTACGGCGACAGCGGATACGTCGATGCGCGGGTGACGCCGCAGGTGACGCTGAACCGCGAGGCGCACACGACAAACGTTACGCACCAGATCATCGAGGACGAGATCACCTACATCCGCGAGGTGCGGATCACGGGTAACGCGATCACGAAGGACGAGGTCATCCGGCGGAACGTGATGCTCAAGCCGGGCGAACGTTTTGACGGCAATCTGAAGGCCATTTCCGAGCGCCGGCTCGCGCAGACCGATTACTTCGCAAACCCGCCGATTCTCCGGCTCGAAGGCGAGGACGAGAACGATCGCTTCGCGAACGTCTTGGTCGATGTCGAGGAGGGCAAGACGGGCGACTTCAACTTCGGCGGCGCGTTCAACACCGAAGAGGGTTTCGGCGGCTTCGGCGAACTGCGGTTCCGCAATTTCGACGTCATGAATCCGCCGACCTTCTCGGGCGGCGGCCAGCAGTTCAGTTCGCGCTTCTTCCTCGGCACGCGCCGCGCGAACATCCGGATCGGCCTGACGGATCCCGAGTTTCTCGGTTATCCCTTCTCGCTCGGCGTCGAGCTGTTCAACGAGCGGTATCAAGGTTCGGGTGCATCGGACATCACGATCGAGACGCTCGGCGGTTCGGTGACGATTGGGAAGCGGCTCTCAACGTTCAACACGATGTCGCTGTCCCTGGGATTCCGAGACACGGAAATCTCCGATCTGGACACGTTTGTGGATCCCGAGTTGCGCGAATTGGAAGATCCCGGCTCGACGCTCAGCCTTACGCTCGGGTTCAACCGTAACACGACGGACAGTCTCCGCGATCCGACCCGCGGCGCCGACCACGCGTTTTCGATCGAGACGGCGGACTTCGGCCTGGACAACTCGTTCGTATCGCTCGGCCACGACTCAACGTGGTTTTATGGGCTGAGGAGGTGGGAGAAGGTGTCCTTCTCGTTCCGCACGCGCGAAGGCATCGCCTTCCCGTTCGGCGACAAGGAGTTCGTGCCGCTGAACTCGCGCTTCTTCGCGGGCGGCTCGAACACGCTGCGCGGGTACGACTTCCGGGACGTCGGGCCGAAAGCGGAAACCTTCCGGATTGAGAACGGCGAGGTGATCATCGACACGGAACCGGTCGGCGGCGAGCTGCGGTTACTCAACACCGTCGAGGCGAAATACAAGCTGAACGATATCATCCGGCTCTACCTCTTCGCCGATTCCGGCGCCGTGTTCTTCCGGCCCGAAGACATTAACTTTGAAGACTTCCGGTTCTCCATCGGCGCCGGCGTCGGAATCACGGTGCCGTTCCTCGGTCCATTCCGCATCGACTATGGCTACCCGCTCAACCCGGACGGGTCGCAGGGCAACGGGCAGATTCATCTCCAGTCGAGCATCAGTTTCTAGCCGGGCGTTGGCAGGCTGGGCGGCGGCATCCATCGCCGGTTGGAGGCTGTTTCCGCGGGCATGCTATACTCGCGCCCGCACTGGGGGAGGGGGATTGCGCCGTATCGGAAAATCCCGCCCCTTCGTGGTGGGCCGTCGATAGCGCGGGCCGTGTCGCCCCGAACATAGGATATCGCCTCATGCGTCTCTCTCGACCACTGCTTGGTCTCGTCGCCGCAATCGTGGCCGCCGGTCCTTTATTCGCCGACAACCCGGAAACCGCTGCCGGCGGATTCCGGATTGGCGTGGTGAATGTCAAGGACGTATTCGACAACTACCAGAAACAGAAGGATCTCTACGAGCAGCTTCGGGTGACGCGCGACAAGATGCAGGAACCGATCACCAAGCTGAGCGACGAAATCAAGAAGGACCAGGAGCGGTACACGGCCGAGAAAGACTCGATGAGCGAGGCCGATCGCAAAGCGCTCGAGGAGAAGATCGAGTCGGCGGTGACCAAGTACCGGGCGGAGTTCGACCGGGCGCAACAGGACATCAACCGGCAGGAAAAGAAACTCAACGAGGACGTGTTCCAGGAAATCTACGTCGCAATTCAGGAAGTCGGCGCGCAGGGAAACTATCACCTCGTCTTCGAAAGCGGCGAGTTCGGCGTGCCGATCCCCGCGCGATCGGGCGGCCTGCTCTACCACAGCACGACGCTGAACATGACCCAGAAAGTCATCGAACACCTTAACAGCAAGTACAAGCCGGCCAACTAATCAGCCGAAACCGGCCCGGCCCTCAGCCGATTCCGGCAGCGGGCCGGGTGTTCATTTCCAAGGACTCCGCACCTCACATGGACATGACGCTCGGTGAAATCGCGCGCCTGATCGGCGCTACGGTGGACGGCGACGAGTCGGTTCGCGTCACCGGGCTGAACGGCATCAAGGAAGCCGTCGCGGGGGACTTGACGTTCTACGCCGACCAGCGGTACGCCAAGTACCTCGAGGACACATCGGCGGCCGCGCTCCTCGTGGATCACGCGTTCCCGAAGGACACCCGGCCGCTGCTGCGCGTCGAGAATCCGCGAATCGCCTTCGTAATGCTGCTCAAGCAGCTCGAAGAACGGCTGCTCATCCATCCCAAAGGCATCCACCCCACCGCCGTCGTGGCGCCGACGGCCGTGATCGGCCGGGGTGTCGCACTGGACGCGCACGTGGCCATCGCGGACGGCGCACGCATCGGCGACGGGGCCATCCTCTACGCGGGGGTGTATATCGGGCGGGATTCCGTTGTCGGGCCGGGCACGGTCATCTACTCGAACGCGAGCGTCCGTGAGCGGGTCCAGATTGGATCTCGCTGCATCATTTTCGCGAATGCCGCCCTGGGAACCGACGGCTTCGGTTTTGCCGGTATGGGCGCAATGCGCGTGAAGATCCCGCAGATTGGCGGCGTGATCCTCGGAGACGACGTCGAGATTGGTTCGTGCGCCGTAGTGGACCGAGCGACGACTGGGAACACGACCGTGGGTAACGGGACAAAGATTGATAATTTGGTCCACATAGCACATAATGTGTCCATTGGAGAGCATAGTGCGATATCTGGTGGTACGATGGTGGGGGGTAGCACCCGGATCGGCAGCAACGTTTTGATTGGTGGCCACGCGTCCATCGCCGACCACGCGGAAATCGGAGACAATTCGTTTATCGCCGCGAAGACCGGGGTGTCCGGGAAAGTAGCACCCGGAAGTATGATTTCGTGCGCGATTGTTGGACGTGAAGTCGGACTGTGGAGGCGGGTCAACGCCGCATTCGAGTACCTGCCCGATCTCGTCAAGCGAATGCGTAAACTCGAAAAACGAGTGGACGATCTGGAAAAATAGTGCAATGAGTAAACAAATAACGATTGCCGAAGCTACCTCCTTCTCGGGCATCGGCCTGCATACCGGCAATCTCACGACACTCACGTTCAAGCCCGCCCCCGCGGACAGCGGGATTACGTTCTACCGGACCGATCTGCCGGGCCGCCCCGCCATCCGGGCGGATGTCGATAACGTGGTAGACGTGTCGCGGGGAACGACGATCGCCAATGGCGAGGCGCGCGTGCATACGATCGAGCACGTTCTGGCGGCCGTGTTCGGGTTGGGAATCGACAATCTCGACATCGAAGTGGATGCGAACGAGACGCCGGTGGGGGACGGGAGTTCGCTGCCGTTTCTGAACGTGTTGAAGAAGGCGGGCGTACAGGAGCAGGACGCGGAAAAGAAGTACGTCAAGATTGAGGAGCCGCTGTATTACCGCAACGGCGATGTTACGCTGAGTGTGCTGCCGTTCGACGAATTGCGCGTGACGATGACGATCGCGTTCGACCATGTCGCGATCGGCACGCAATACGCTTCGTTCACGGTCACTCCGGACACCTTCGAACACGAGATCGCGTCCGCGCGGACATTCTGCTTCCTGCGCGAGGTGAAGGCGCTGCAGGACGCGGGGCTGATCCGCGGGGGCAGCCTGGACAACGCGGTCGTGATCGGCGACGAATCGATCCTGAACGACACGTTGCGGTTCCGCGACGAGTTCGTCCGGCACAAGGTGTTGGATCTGCTGGGCGACATGTTCCTGCTCGGCCGGCCGCTGAAGGGACACATCGTCGGCGTGAAATCCGGCCACGCGATGCACGTGAATTTCGCGCGGAGCATCAAGAAGGCGCTGATGAACGGCAACGCGCACAGCGGCACGCTGCGCGGCCTGAGCAAGCCGAGGCCCGAGCCGGCGTTCGACGTGAACCGAATCATGAAGCTCATCCCTCACCGCTACCCGTTCCTCATGGTGGACCGGATCATCTCGTACCAGCCGTTCGAGTACGTGCAGGGGATCAAGAACGTCTCGATCAACGAACCGTTCTTCCAGGGCCACTGGCCGAAAAACCCGGTGATGCCCGGCGTGCTGATCATCGAGGCCATGGCGCAGGTGAGTTCGGTGCTGACCGTCAAGCCGGACGGCGAGAAGCTGCACTCGCACGCGTATTTCCTCAGCATCGAGAACGCGAAATTCCGCCGCGCCGTCGTGCCGGGCGACCAGTTGGTGATCGAGTCCACGACCAAGCGTATGCGGCGCAACGCGATTCGCGTGCGGTCCGTCGCGCGCGTCGACGGCCAGGTCGTCACCGAAGCCGAGATGACGTTCTCGCTGCACGACGAACCATCGCCGGGCAACGGCGACTGAATCGTCAGAACCGCCAGTCCAGGTAGCGTCCCATCCACCGTTTGACGCCCGGCGTGAGCCGCGTCTTGTTGAACTGGTCCCCGAGTTTGCGGACGGCGTCCGCCATCGTGGGATACGGGTGGATCACATTGGCCAGATCGCTCAGCCGTACGCGGTGAACCATCGCCAACGTGATCTCGCTGACGAGGTCGCCGGCGTTCGACGCCACGACCGTCGCCCCTAGAATCCGGCCGGACCGGCGATCGGCGATCACCCGGACGAACCCGTCCGTATCGCCGTCGACTATCGCGCGATCGACGTGGGCCATCGATTGCGTGAACACGGCGCAGTCGTGGCCGCGGCGGCGCGCCTCGTGCTCGTAGAGGCCCACGTGCGCGACCTCCGGGTGCGTGTACGTGCACCACGGCATCGTCAGGGCGCTCAGGCGTCCGCGGCCGAACGGCCCCACGCTAAACAGCGCGTTGCGGATCACGATCCGCGCGGCAAAGTCGGCCGCGTGGGTGAACTTCCAGTTCATGCACACGTCGCCCGCGGCGTAGATGCCGGGGTTCGACGTGCGCAGGTAGTCGTCCACGACCACCCCCGTGCGCGGGTCAAACGCGACGCCCGCGGCCTCGAGTCCGATGCCTTCGACGTTCGGCGCGCGCCCCGCGCCAAGCAGGATCTCGTCCACGCGGATCTCTCGCGCGCCGGACGAAGTCTCGACGTGGAGGACCTTGTCCGCGCCTTCGCGCGAAACACGCCGCGTCTTCGCGTTCAGCAGGAATTCAACACCCTCCGCCGTCATCCGGCGTTGCAGGACGGCCGCGGCATCCGGATCCTCGCGTCCAAGAATCTGATCGGCGACCTCGATCGCCGTGACGGTGCTGCCGAACGCGTGGAACGCCTGCGCGAGTTCACAGCCGATGGGTCCCGCACCGATCACGGCGATTCGGCGTGGACGTTCGGTGAGCGAGAATACGGTCTCGTTGGTGAGGTACCCGGTCTCGGCGAGGCCGTCGATCGGCAGCGACGCGGCGCGCGCGCCAGTGGCAATGACGGCACGGCTGAAGCGAAGTTCGGTGCCGTCAACCGAGAGCGTGTTCCGCCCCGTGAATCGCCCCTCGCCCAGGAAGACATCCACGCCGCATTCGCGCGTGAAGCGCTCGGCGGAATCTGCGGCGCTGATTTCGGCGCGGATCCGCCGCATGCGGTCCATGACGGCCGCGAAGTCGACGGAGACCGGCCCGGCGTTCACACCGAGGTGTGCCGCCGCGCGGAACTCGGCGACCGCGCGCGCTGGCCGGAGCAGGCACTTCGACGGCACGCAGCCGGTGTTCAGGCAGTCGCCGCCCATGAGATGCTTCTCGACGAGCGCGACTCGCGCGCCCAGCCCGGCGGCACCCGCGGCCGTCACCAAGCCCGCAGTGCCCGCGCCGAGGACGACAAGGTGGTACTTCGAGGCAGCCGCCGGGTTGCGCCAATCGGGCGGGCGGACGCGGCCGAGGAGCGTCCGGTTGTGCTCGTCCATCGGAGAGAGTGTCGCTTCGCTCATTGCGACGACGGCCCCTGCGATTCGGCGAGCTTGCGCCGTGCAACGCGCGTGATGACGAACGTGACGGCCACCGTGGCGAGCAGTCCAAGGACCAGGAGCGTCCATTGCGCGGGCGATCGAGACTCCGATGCAGCGCTGGCCCCCGCAATACTGCCGGCGGCGTGGCCGAGGTAGGCGTACATCAACGTCCCGGGGATCATGCCGAGCCACGACGCAGCGACGTAGTGCGCGAGGGGAATCCGGGTCAGGCCGTAGCCGTAGTTCTGGAGATTGAACGGAAACACCGGCGAGAGCCGCGTGAGCAGCACAATCTTCCAACCTTCCTCTGCGACGCCGTCGTCGAGCGCGCGAAATTTCGGATTCGACGAGATACGCGCTGCGACCCAGCCCTGTGCGGCATACCGAGCGATGACAAACGCCGCCGTCGCACCGAGCGTGGAACCGATCGACACGAGCGCGAAGCCCAATCCAAGCCCGTAGACCGCGCCGGCGCCCAGCGTGAGCAGAGACGCAGGAAACGCGCAGACGGTCGCGACTATGTACAGGACCACGAACGCCGCCGCGCCCATCGCGCCGCGCGCCTCGATCCAGTCCATGGCGCCGGTGATTCGGCCGGGCAGATCCACCGACCGCGCGGCGACCGCCAGGGTAGCCACGGCGACGGCCAGCGCGACCAGTTTCCAGGCGGCGCGGCGAGATCCGCGCTGGGTCGCGTCATCGGATTGGTCTACATCCACTCGAATCTCCGGGCCGCCCAAGGGCTGCGGCGTGACCATGGTACCGGCCGCCGGAATTGTATTCACGGTGGCCCGGCCGCAACGTCGATAACGTGCGGCACGGAGGGGGTTGCGCGGCGAAACCGGCTATCGTAGAATAGAAGTTAGCAGAACTACGGAACCCGAGCGCCATGAGTACGGTCGCCACCCCGCCCGATTCGGGCCAGTTTCGCGTGTTCGAGGGTCCTATCACCGGGGAACCCGAGCCCGTGTGGCGCGCCGCGCCGCGGCACGCACCGTCGCTCGCGCTGCCGAAGTACCGCTACGTGCCGGGGCTCAATCCGCATCCGGCTCGTGACAAGGCTGGTCATTCCTTCGGCCAACCCGCACCGCAGGTGACGCCCATCTCCGCGGAAAACTGGCGGGAATCGACGCCGTACCTGTTCGGGATCGACCTCTATCACAACGGATATTTCTGGGAAGCGCACGAGTCCTGGGAAGGACTGTGGAAAGCGGCCGAGGCGGACAGCCTCGAAGCCAATTTCCTGCAGGCGCTCATCCTGAACGCGGCGGCGCAATTGAAGGCGCACACCAGGCGCGCGAACGGCGTGCGCACGCACTCGCAAGCGGCGCGCTGGCGGCTCGCACGTGTGCGCAGCCAGGGATACGCGGGCCCCGACATGCGGTTCTTCGGCGTGGATGTCGCGGACATCATCGAACAACTAAAGCGGCACTATGCGCCGTCGTTGGAGTCCGCAGATGCGGACGTGGTCCGGCTCAAGGGCGAGGCGCCGCGGCTGGAACTGAAGTTCGACTGAAGCTACCGGCCCGTGTGGCCGAATCCGCCGGCGCCGCGCGGGGTCCCGTCCAGCGCGCGGACCGGGCGCCAGATCGCGCGCGTGACCGGCGCGAACACGATTTGCGCGATACGGTCCCCGCGCTCAATGCGGAACGGGTCCTCGCCGTGATTGATGAGGATGATTCTGATCTCGCCGCGGTAATCGGCGTCGATGGTCCCGGGCGTATTCACGAGCGTGACGCCGTGCTTGAGCGCGAGGCCGCTGCGGGGGCGGATCTGGGCCTCGTAGCCCGGGGGCAGCGCGATGCGGAGCCCCGTCGGCACGAGCGCGCGTACGCCGGGCAACAGATCGATCGGCCGCTCGATGGCAGCGCGCAAATCCATACCGGCGGCAAGGTCCGATTCGTAAGCCGGGAGCGGCAGGCCTTCGCCGTGCGGCTCAAACACGACCTGGACGTCCAGAAACTCGGCCGGCTTCATTGCGGCTACACGCGCAGGCGGAACGCGTCCGCCCCGACCGGGCCGAGCACGGCAAGCGCGCTGCGATCGGCCGAAAAGGTGCGCTGCGCGATGGACTGGATTTCGGCGGCGGTGACCTGGTCGAGCGAGTCGAGCACTTCACCGACGGGCACGATGCGATCGCGGTAGATCAGTGAACGTACCATGCGCGACATGCGGGCGAACGTGCTCTCCAGCGCGAGCAGCAGGCCGCCCTTGATCTGTTCGCGGTTGCTGACCAGTTCGTGCTCGGGCAGCGGCTCGTCGCAGAGCTTGCGCATTTCTTCGCCGCTGATGTCGAGCGTGTGTTGCAGGTTCTCCGGCGCGACCGCAGCGTAGAACCCGAGCATCCCGCCGGCAGCGTACATCGAATTGAACGAGTAGACCGCGTAGGCGAGTCCTTCTTGTTCGCGGACGCGCTCGAACAGGCGCGAGGTCGATCCGCCGCCGAGCGCGGTGCTGAGCAAATCGAACGCGAACCGTTCCTCGTGTGTGATCGACACACTCGGGAACGACCAGAGCAGGTGGTCCTGCGCGATGTCTCGCCGCTCGACGCGCTGGCCCGGCTGGAACGCAGGCGCGCCGCCCGCCCAGGCTTCGCGCAGCGGGCACATGCCGCCGAACGCGTCTTCGACCTGCTTGAGGAAGATGGCCTCGTCGAACCGCCCGACGATCGACACGATCATGTTCTCCGGCGTGTACCAGCGATCGCGGTAGGCGCGGACGTGGTCCAGTTCGGTTGCGGCGACGGTTTCCTCGTAACCCGCGATCGGCCGGCCGAGCGGATGGTCCGGCCACGCGAACTCGGAGAGTACGTCGTGCACGTAATCGTCCGGCACGTCTTGATTGGACGCGATCTCTTCGAGGATGACATTCCGTTCCTTGTCGAGGTCGCAGAAGGTCGAATGATTGATGATGTCGGCGAGGATCTCGAACGCGGACGCGGCGTGCTGGTCGAGCGTCTTCGCGTAAACGCACGTGTACTCGCGCGTCGTGAACGCGTTGAGCTGGCCGCCGCGGCCCTCGACTGCCTCCATAAGTTCGCGCGCCGTGCGCGTGGCCGTCCCCTTGAACAGGAGGTGTTCGAGGAAGTGCGATATGCCGGCCAACTCGGCAGATTCATTTGCCGAGCCCGTCTTGATCCACACGCCGATCGACGCCGAGTGGACATACGGCAGGTATTCACACACCACCCGCATCCCGTTGTCCAGCGTGTGGACCACGGGATCGAGCGGCGTATACAAGGCTTCGTTCATAGGCTCCGCGCGCGCACCGCTCACGGCCGCGCCCGGGTTACCGGCGGCCTCCGCGCCCACCGCCGCCGCGGTGTCCGCCGCCATCGCGCCCGCCGCGCCCACCACCGCCGCGCGGACCCGAAGGCCGGCCGCCGCCACCCCCGCCGCCGCGCGAACCGCGGGACCGCTTGGACTCTTCATATTCCTCACGGGAGACGCGGCCGAGTTCGACGTCGGCCTGGATCTTGGAGAGGTTCACGCGGCCGAGTTCATCGATCTCGACCACCTTGACGTCTATTTCGTCGCCGACATCGACCACGTCGTTGACTTCGCCGACGTGTTCAAGCGACAGCTCGGAGATGTGCACGAGGCCCTCCTTGCTGCCGACGATGTTCACAAACGCGCCGAAATTCATCAGCCGCGTGACGGTGCCGTGATAGATTGCGCCCACCTCGGCCTCGGCCGTGAGGTTCTGGATCATTTCGACCGCGGCTGCCGCACCCTCGGATTCCGAGCACGCAATTTGGACCGTACCGTCGTCCTCGATGTTGATCTCCGCGCCCGTGGCGGCCTGGATCTCGCGGATCACGCGGCCTCCCGGCCCGATGATGTCGCGGATCTTGTCCTCCGGAATCTTGATGGTCGTGATTCTCGGCGCGAGCGGCGACAGTTCCGGCCGCGGTTCCGCGATGGCCTCGCGCATCTTATCGAGCACGTGGAGCCGGCCGCGGCGCGCCTGGTCGAGCGCTTCGCGCATGAGCTGGCTCGATACGCCCGCAATCTTGCAGTCCATCTGGAACGCCGTGATGCCCTCGGTCGTCCCGCAGACCTTGAAGTCCATGTCGCCCAGGTGGTCCTCGTCGCCGAGGATGTCGGTCAACACGCGCGCCTCGTCGCCCTCCTTGATGAGGCCCATCGCGATGCCCGCGACCGGTGCCGACGTCGGTATGCCGGCGTCC